>JADGRE010000353.1 GCA_017881185.1 Pseudomonadota bacterium
GGGCAAAGCCCGGGCCCTCGCAACTGTGTTCCGAACAGCACGAAGCCCGCAGCAAGTATGAACAACAGCGCGGTCGCGTAACGCACGGTTCGCTTCCCCTTGGCCAAAGTCCGGTCGCTCCATCCCACGAACCCGACGGGAGTGCACCCGATGCGTGCACTCGCGTGCGCCAGCACAAGCGCTGCGCGACGATCGGTCCCGCATATTCGAAAACGTGCGTGAACGGCGGTAGCCAGCACCAACGCCATCAAGTCTGCCAGCCGCCCAGCCCCGCGTCACCCGCCTGAGCAGCTACCAACTACCCCTGGCGGCGGAAGCCGAACGCCACGACGGCCCCACCACCGGTTGGCGGACTGGCCAGCACTGGTATCGGCTCGACCACGGACCGGATGCGCGCTGGAAGCACAACGCCGAGATACAGCAGGTCCCGCGTGGTGTCGTACGTGCTCATCTGAGCTGCCACTTGCACCAACGGTCGCGCGGGATCGTTACCGACGCTCATGAGCAGGCCATGTTGTCGCCAGCAGTGCAAAGCCGTCGCAACCTGTGATCCATCGACGAGCACGCCACTGCAGTGCGCCGGCTCATGCGCGAAGGTCCCGAACGGCTTCGAGCTGCACATGCACTTCGTCTTCGTCGAAGTCGTGAAGCCGAGTCGCCTCATGTGGCAGCACGCCGATCATGGCACGCGGTCGGAACGCCCGCCGACGTCGCTCACGACCGTGACGCTCGACGAGTTCGGCGACCAGACACGCTGGACGATGGTCGCGCGCTTCAAGTCCCTGGCCGAGCGCGAAGCGGCACGCACCATGGGCTTCACGCGCCCGATCGAAGCCAGCAGCGATCGCCTGACGGAATATCTGCCGACGCGATGCGCGGTTGAGGAGCGATCACTGGGCAGGCGTGCTTGTGCATCGAGTGGCGATCGGCTACCGGTGCGGCGGGCTCTGGCCCACGGCTCTTTTCAATCCGAGGTAGCGCATGAAGACGTTGGCGTTTCTGGCAGCGATCGCTTTCGTCTCGCTTGCGGGCTGCACGAGTGCTTCCAGCACGTCGCACGATGGAGGCGGGTCGGATAGCGATTCCGGCGCTTCGCACACGCATCCTCACGACGCGGCGGTGTCCTCGGATAAAGACGCAAGCTCCGGTCCGGAGGTCGACGGTTCGATCGATGGCAACGCCGATGCCGGCGCCACCATGCCCACGGTTTCTTTCAAGGTTCCGAAGGCGGGCGGCAAAGTCACCGTGAAGAGCCCCGACGGCAGCACGCTCGTCTTCGATTTTCCGAAGAGCGCGGCTGGCCTCGACATCAAGCTCACGCCCGTGAGCGCCGCCAGCATCGGCTGGCCCGCGGGCCAGTTCGCGCAGGTGCTCCGCATGGAGCCCGACGGCACGCAGTTTCCGGATCCGATCACGGTTCGGCCTTCGAGCCGCGACGTGATCGTGCTCGATTTTCCCAGCTCCAAGAAGAAGAGCGAGCCGGAGCCGTTGCCGGTCAACGCGGCGGGCGATGGCGTGCTGCTGTCGCACTTCTCGACGCTCGCGGTCGTTTCGGCGGCGTCTTCGTGCGGCAGCGGCTCGGGCTTCCGCGTGCAGACCGGCTCGGCTGCGCAAGCGTATTGCGGTGGCGTCGCGGGTTTCCCCACGTACGTGACCTTCAGCTGCGACGCGTCGCCGTATTGCTTCACGTTCGATCTGATGTGCTGCGCGAAGAGCGGCGCGACCTCGTGCCAGCTCGGCGATGCCAAGCTGGCGTTCTCGTTCAAGGCGTCGGGCACGAGCGGTGGTTTGTATCCGTACTGCGCACCGGCGCTGCAATTGGATGCCGGCGCGGATGCCAGCACGGCGGTGACGCTGGATGCTGGCGTGGATGCGAGCACGGCGGTGACGCCGGATGCCGGTGTGGACGCCAGTGTGATCGACAGCGGTACACCGGATGCGGGTAGCATCACCTGCAAAGGCGCGCAGGTTGCGTGTGGCACTGTCTGCGCCGATCTCACCAGCGACGCCCACAACTGCGGCGCGTGCAACAAGGTGTGCACGTTCTCATGCATCGAGAGCGGCTGTTCGCAAGCACCGGTCACCACGGCGTGCCAGCAGGGCGGCGCTCCGTGGAAGAGCGTGCCCACGAGCGGCATCGCACCTCAATCGATGGGGCTCGCGGACTTCGATGGCGACGGCAAGCTCGACATCGGCGGCGGCACCGTCTACGAAACCGACGTCTTCTTCGGCGCGGGCGACGGCAGCTTCGGTGCGGCCTTGCTGCCGTACAACGACGACGCCAGCGCGGTGGCCACCGGCGACTTCGACGGGGACTCGCATCCCGATCTCATGTCGTACCGGATCCACCTCCAGTGGGGCACGGCGACGCCGTTCACGGCGTTCGATCAAAGCGGATACAGCGGGCTGACGGGCTACCCGGGTACGGCTCAATTTCCGACGCCGCCCATGGAGAGCGGCGACTTCAACGGTGACAACCGCGCAGACGCGCTGATCTACACCTCGGTCAACACCGGCGTGACAGAGGTCTCGTTCAACAGCGTGCGCTCGGGCACGAGCGTCACGTTGCCGCTCACCGCGGCCATCAGCGCGCTGGCTGTCGGTGACTTCTCCGGCGACACGGTCGACGACGCGGCAGCGCTGTCAGGTGGAAACCTCTGGATCTTTCCGTCACCGCTTGCAGCCAACACGGCGTACTCGTTCGTCGCGGCGAACGCAGACCGCTCGCTCGCGGCGGGCAAGCTCGATGCCGATGGCAAGGCCGACCTCGTGTACACGATCAGCGGCAGCGGCAAGAGCATCGGCTTGTATCTGTCGAGCCTCGATCAGGGGCCCTCCAGCAATCCGCTGAGCACGTTGTCGCTTCCCATCAGCGCGGCCGCGGTGATCGTCGGAGACTTCACGCACGACGGGAAGAACGACATCGTCGCTCTCGGCAGTGGCTCGATCGTGCTGCTGCCCGGCAAGGGCGACGGCACCTTCGGCGCGGTGCAAGGTCCGTTCGCGATCAACGCCGGCTTCGGCGGCAGCGGTAAGATCGTGACCGGCGACGTGACAGGGGATGGTACGCGCGACATCGTGCGCTCGCTCTACCAGCAGGTGGAGACGCTCGTGACCTGCCCGTGAGCACGGTTCACGCGCTGCGCTTGCAGCGCGCGCTCAAGCCTCTTCCAGCGTGATGATCTCGCCGTCTGCGCGCCGCAGCCGCAGCGCGAGCGCACGGGCCAAGCCGGCGAAGAGATTTTCATTTTGAGATTTCGACCGAGTGAGCCGGTGGCGACTGTGCTGGCGGCCGCGCGCGAGGCCGGTATCTACGTGCCGCGCCAGTGCGTTTACAAGGTCAGGGCAAGAGCCCAACTGCAGCAGCGCGCTCTCAGCCGGACTGGGCCACGCCGCGAAAGTTGGACAAGAGGCGAAAACGATGGTGCGATCACCGCCATGCCAAAGAAGCCCAAGACCGCACGAAAGAAGTCTCCGTCGACGAAGAAGTCCGATGCGCCCAAGGTGAACAAGTCCGCTTGGATCCGAGAGCAGCCTGCGACGACGCCAGCCAAGGACCTGGTCAAGCAAGCGAAGGCCGCCGG
>JADGRE010000173.1 GCA_017881185.1 Pseudomonadota bacterium
GGGAACACGCCGGCGAGCGAGCCGAAGCCAAGCCAGAGCATGGGAAACGCCCACAGCTGCAACGCTCTGGGGTAAGTCGCACGTCCGAGATGGCCGAGATCGAAGCTCGTGCCGCCGGCAGAGAAGTACATCGCGAGGATCGCAACCAGGATCGCCGCAGAGCCGACCAGCAGCATGAGTGTGAGCTTCATGGCGGCGTACTGACGACCACCGATGTCGAAGCGCTTCCACGCGAACGCGAAGGGGCCTTGGGCCGGGACCTTGCCGTCGGAGCCCCAGATGCCGATCAAGAGGTACATCGGCAGCACGGCGATCTCGTAGAACAGGAAGAACACGAACAGATCTTGCGAGACGAACACGCCGAAGACGCCGGAGACGAGCGTGAGCAAGAGCGCGAAGAATTCTTTTTCGCGCTCGGCCAGCGTGAACGACGCGAGCACGCCGGTGACGATGATGATGCCGGTGAGCAAGAGCAGAGACACGCCCCAACCGTCGACGGCGAGCGAGAGCTCGATGCCGAGCTGCGGCACGAGCGCGATGCGTTCGGCGCGCTGCAAGCCGCCGATGGCGGTGTCGTAGGAGCGCAGCACCTGCACGGCGCCGGCGAGCGAGACCAGCGGACCGAGCAAGGAGGTGACACGGATCGCGAAGTCGTCACGCGCCGGCAGCAGCAGCACCAGCAGCGCCGCGGCCATGGGTGCCGCGACGATGAGCAGGAGCAAGTGCGTGTGCAGAAGATGCGTCATGCGAGTGACTCAGCGGAGGAACACTGCGGCCGTGCCCAGCGCGAGCGTGGCGATGGCCATGGCGTAGACGTAGTCCTGGAGCTTGCCGGTCTGCAGTGGGCGCAGGCGCGCGCCAGCTTCGAGCGTGCCGTAACCGAGCGCGTTGATGAGGCCATCGATGATGTAGCGGTCGAACCAGCCGATGGCGCTGGCGAACGCGCGCAGGCCGTGGCGATAGACCGCGAGGAACGCGCGATCGACCAGGCCCGAAGCGGCGAGCCTGCCGATGGGTGCGAATGCAGCACGCAGCGCGGCGCCGCCTTGCGGGGCGCCGAACATGAAGTACGCGGTGCCGAGACCGCACAGGCCCAACGCCGTGGCCAGCATGCCGACCGCGCTGGTGTGGAAGTGCACGGGCTCCGCGTAGAGACCGGAAAGCGTGGTGCCGAAGTAGCCCGCGCCGAGCGCAGGTAGCGCGAGCAGAATGAGCGGCAGCGTCATGCTGACGCCGGACTCGTGCGCATGCTCCGCGTGGCTACTGGGCTTGCCGAAGAGCGCGAGCAAGATCACGCGGCCCATGTAGAAGGCGGTGAGAAAGGCTGCCAAGAGCAGCGCGGCAAAGGGTGCATACAGACCGCGTGCGAACACTTCTTCGAGGATGAGGTCTTTCGAGAAGAAGCCCGAGAAGCCTGGCACGCCACAGAGCGCCAGCGCGCCGATGATGAAGGCGCTGGCGGTGAGCTTCATGCGCGAGAACAAGCCTCCCATGTCGCGCAGATCGTTGCTGTGCACGGCGTGAATCAAGCCACCGGCGGCGAGGAAGAGCAGCGCCTTGAAGAAGGCGTGCGTGGTCAGGTGAAAGAAGCCTGCGACCTGCGAGCCCGAGCCGAGCGCGCACACCATGTAGCCGAGCTGCGAGCAGGTGGAGTACGCGAGCACCTTCTTGATGTCGTTCTGCACCACGGCGATGCAGGCCGCGAAGAGCGCGGTGAACGCGCCGACGTAAGCCATGACGAGCTGCGTGCTGGGCGCTTGCTCGAAGAGCGGATGCGCGCGAGCGACCAGGAATACGCCAGCGGCGACCATGGTGGCGGCGTGCAGTAGCGCCGAGACCGGAGTGGGGCCTTCCATGGCGTCGGGCAACCACACGTGCAGCGGGAACTGGGCGGACTTGCCCATCACGGCGAAGAACAAGAGCAGCGTGACGGTGCCGGCGACCTCCGTGTGCACCGTCCACTCGAAGCCGCCGGTGTGCTTGAAAAGCACGACGAGGCCGGCGACCAAGCCCATGTCGGCGAGCTTGGTCATCCAGAAGGCCTTGAGGGCGGCGCGCGCGGCGCTGGGCTTCTGCCAGTAATAGCCGATGAGCAGGTAGCTCACGAGACCGACCAGCTCCCAGCCGATGAAGAGCTGCAAGAGGTTGGGCGCGATGACGAGCGTGTTCATCGCGAACAAGAACAGCGACTGCCACATGAAGTAGCGCCCGAAATCGGCGGGCGGCTCGCTCGCCATGTAGCCGAGCGAGAAGATCTGCACGCACAGCGCGACCACGCACACCACCACGAGCATGGAGACGGACAGTCCGTCGAGGTGCACGCCGAGCTGGATGGTGGATTGCGCGGCATCGACCGCGCCCGGTGGCGCGTGTGGCAGCCACTGCATAGTCACGCGTTCGAGCATGGGGCTTTGCAGCGCGCGCATGAAGAGCAGCAGCGCCGCGCCCAGCGCGACACTCGCGGCGGCCACCGAGATCGCACCGGCCGTCTTGCCCGCGCGACGCAGCCCGGGCAGCACGAGCAAGAGCAGCGCCGTGCCGAGTGGCAGGAAGGTGCAGACGAGCGCGAGATCGATGGCAGACATGCGTTAGCCTTTGAGCTCGCTGGCGTTCTCGAGCAGCACGTTGCCGCGCGAGCGGTACAGCAAGATCACGAGCGACAGACCCACCACGACCTCGGCGACCGTGATCGCGGTGGAGAAGAGAGCGAACACCTGGCCCGTGGCCTCGCCGC
Source organism: Pseudomonadota bacterium (assembly GCA_017881185.1). Taxonomy (GTDB): domain Bacteria; phylum Myxococcota_A; class Polyangia; order Polyangiales; family JAFGIB01; genus JADGRF01. The sequence continues at coordinate 2,735 of JADGRE010000173.1, forward strand.
GGAAGCGTGCGAAGGCGGCGAGGTTGAGGTTCGCGGCGTTGGCCATCAGCTCGATGGACGCCAGCACCGACACGGCGTTGCGCCGGGTGAGCACGCCGAACAAGCCGAGCGAGAAGAGCGCGGCGGAGAGCAGCAGGTAGGCGGACAAGTCCATGCTCAGGCCTCCTTGCGCTCGGTTGTGGGAGCCGTGGGGTCCGGCAGCGCGCGCCGCGCGGGCACGTCGGCGCCCGGCGTCTCGCTCGCGACGCCTGCATCAGCGCGGCGCGACAACACGATGGCGCCGAGGGTTGCTGCCAAGAGCAGCACTGCGAGCACCTCGAACGCCAGCGCATACTGCGTGAAGAACAGCTGCCCCACCTGCGCCGTGGGCAGCTGCGCGCTGCGCACGTTCGGCAAGCTCGGCGTGTTGTGCACGGCGTTTGCCACTACGGCGAACGCCACCACCGCGAGCACGCCGCCTGCAACGCGGCGTTGCGATGGGTTGGGGATGGTGACGAAGCCTTCGTCGCGCTGCGTGAGCATGACGCCGAAGAGCATCAGCGTGAGCAGACCGCCCGTGTAGAGAATGAGCTGGATCGCCGCGAGGAACGGCGCTTGTAGCAGCACGAAGAGCACGGCGGTGGCCGCGAGCATGCAGCCGAGCCAGAGCACGGTGTGCACGAGGTTCTTGCTCGTCACCACCTTCAGCCCGGAGCTGAGCAGAAGCAACGCCGCCACGGCGAAGGCGACCTGCTCAAGCATGCTTACGCTCCGGGTTCTGGTGTTCCGCAAGCACCGAAGCGTTGGCCCACGACAGGCGAAGCTTCTTCTCGCCGTTGTCGTAGAGCTTGTCCATGGTGAGCACCAGGTCTTCGCGGCTGAAGCCGGGCTTCTCTTGGTCTTGCACCATCACGATGGCGTCGGTCGGACAGACCTGCACGCACAGCTCGCAGATGATGCAGCCCTGCAAGTTGAGCGTGAAGTCCGACGCGTAGCCGCGCGACTTGCCGGTGATGGGCGAAGGCTTCTTCACCGTGGTCAGCGCGATGACCTCCGACGGGCAGACCTTCTCGCACTTCTTGCAGCCGATGCAGTTCTCGTCGCCGGCGGCGTCTTTGGTGAGCGCGAAGCTCGCGCGCAGGCGTGGCGCGCGCGGCCGCACCACCTTCGGGTACTCGACGGTGGTCGGCTTCTTCAGGCTCTGCCGGAGCGTGGAGAAGAGCGACTGCAATGTGGCGGTCAGGTAGAGCATGCCATCAACCCACGACGTAGACCCACGCGCCGGCGCCGAGCACGAGCGCGAGCGACACAGGCACGAGGTACTTCCAGCACAGCGCCATCAACTGATCGGAACGCAGGCGCAGCAGCGACCAGCGCACCCAGGTGACGATCACGAAGAGCGCCGCGGTCTTGAGCAGCATCCAGACGCTGGGCGGCAGCACCGGGCCGTCCCAGCCGCCGAGGAAGAGTGCCGAGGCCAGGGCGCAGCTGACGACCGAGTGCGCGTACTCGGCCGAGGCAAACAGGCCGAAGCGGATGGCCGTGTACTCGGTGGTGGGGCCCGCGACCAGCTCGGACTCGGCTTCGGGAATGTCGAAGGGGATGCGGTTGCTCTCGGCGAGCGCTGTCGTGAAGAAGAGCACGAACGCGATCACGCCGATGCCAGGTGGCCAAAACACGAGCCAGTGGTGGGCGGCCTGGTACTTCACGATCTCCGACAAGCTGAGCGAGCCAGTCACCACCACCGGCACCAGCGCGCACAGCACCATGGGGATCTCGTACGAAATGCCCTGTGCCACCATGCGCATGCCGCCGAGCAATGCGTACTTGTTGGCGCTCGACCAGCCAGCGACCCAGATCGGAAACGCAAGCAATCCCGAGAACGCCAGCGCGTAGAGCACGCCGATGTCGAGATCGCTGGCGAGCATGCCCGGCATGATGGGCAGCACGGCCGCGGTCGCGAGCGAGAGAAAGAGCGTGAGCGGTGGCGCCAGGCGGAACAAGAGCGAGTCGGCGCCGCGCGGAATGATGTCTTCCTTCTGGAACATCTTGAACGCGTCGGCGATCGGCTGCAGCAAGCCAGCGGGACCCACCATGGTCGGCCCGAGGCGGCTCTGCACGCGCGCCGCGAACTTGCGCTCGAACCAGGAGATCCACGCCACCGCAGTCATGAGCACGGTGATGAGCAGCGCACCGTGCACGAGGCCTCGCAGCCAGGCATTCGCAATCAAGTGGCCCATCAGCGATCAGCCTCCCCCATGATCGGATCGAGCGAGCCGAGGATGGCGACTGCATCGCTGAGCGTGTGGCGCGGAAACAGATACGGCACCGCAGCGAGCGCGTGCAAGCTCGGCGGACGCAGCTTCATGCGGTAGGGGTTCATGCCCTTGCCACCCGCGATGAGCCAGGTTCCCAGCTCACCGCGCGGCGATTCGATCGCGACGTAGGCTTGCCCCGAAGTGATCTTGAACTGCGTCACGCCGGACAAGGGCTTGGTGGAACAGATCGGTCCGGCAGGCAGATTGTCGATGAGCAGGCGCGACAGGCGAATGCTCTCCGCGATCTCTTGCAGACGCACCTTGTAGCGCGCGTAGCAGTCGCCGCCATCGTCGCAGATTACGTTCACGTCGAGCAAGTCGTACACGTGGTAGGGCGCATCGCGACGCAGGTCGTGGTCGATACCGCTGGCACGCAGCAGCGGCCCCGTGAGGCCGAGCTCGAGCGCAAGCTCTGCGTCGACGGTGCCCACGCCGCGCGTGCGATCGCGGAAGATCGGATGCTCGAGCATGCCCAGGTACTCCAGCAAGCGCGCTTCGATGAGATCGAGGCTCTGGTGCACGAGCGCCGGGTAGCCTGCAGGAATGTCGTGGCGATTGCCGCCGATGCAATGCGTGTTGTAGTGGAACCTGCACCCGGTCAGCTCTTCGAAGAGATCGAGGATCAGCTCGCGCTCGCGGAAGCAGTACATGAACACGCTGGTGCCACCGCCGAGCGCACCGCCAAGATCCATGGCGAAGGTGCCGAGCCACAAGAGGTGCGAGGCGATGCGCTGCAGCTCCGCCAGCAGAGTGCGCACGAACTTCGCGCGCAGCGGCACCTCCACGCCGAGCAGCTGCTCGAACACCATGTTCGCGGCTTGCTCGTTGCACATCGGTGCCACGTAGTCGTTTTTGTCGAGGATGGGCGTGACGTTGCTGTAGCTGAGCTTCTCGCACAACTTTTCCACGCCGCGGTGCAGGTAGCCCACGTGCGGCACGGCCTTCACGATGAGCTCGCCATCGAGGTAGAGCACCACGCGGAACACGCCGTGCGTGGAGGGGTGCTGCGGGCCCAAGCTGAGCGTGAGCAGATCGGCGGCGGCCGCGTAGGTCGCGAGGTCGAGATACGGGTCGGGCACGAAGGCGCGCGTGGGCGTGAGGCTGGCCTCAGTGCTGGAAGCGCGCGCCTTGCTGCTGACGGCGGCGGTGCTGGCCATGCTCACCTCCATGGCACGCACCTAGTGTCGATGGCGTAGTCCTTGCGCAGCGGGTGGCCTTCCCACTCGTCGGGCAGCATCAGGCGACGCAGATCCGGATGGCCCCGGAAACGCACACCGAGCAAGTCGAACTGTTCGCGCTCCTGCCAGTCGGCGCCGGCGAACAGCGGCACGAGCGAATCGACGACCGCTACATCGGCAGCAATGCGCACGCGCCAGCAGGCTTGATGGGTGCCGCTGCCCAGCGTGCGCAACACGGTGGCGAGCTCGAAGTGCTCGGGGTCCTCTCCGGTCTTGGTCTTCTGAGCAGGCCAGTGGCTCGCGCACACCGTCACGTAGAGCTTGTAACCAAGCTCTTCCTTGAGCGCGCGCGCCAGCTCGAAGTGCCGTTCGGCGGGGACGAGCGGGCCGCCGTTGCTCGGATCCGGCTCCACGCCGAAGCGCTCACGCAAGAACCCTTCGAGCGCTTGTGCGCGCGCCGCGCGCTTGCTCGTTTGCTCGGCGGCCCGAGCAAGCGCCGACGGACACGCTTGCGCAAGGCGAGCTAGCACCACCTCACTCGCTTCGCCAGGCTCGATCGCCGCCGCGCCTTGCAAGAGCGAGGGCGGCGCCGCCGCCGCTGCTGCGCCACCGTCAGCTGCAACCGGCGCGGAGGGCTCGTCGCTCATAGCTTCGGCTCCTCCTTGGCGGGCGCGACGGGTGTGGCGGCAGCATCGATGCCCTCCGGCATCGGAAAACCACGCACCAGCAAGCGGCGCGCAGACTCGAGCTGCGCTTCGCTGATCGGGTCGGCTCCGCCTCGGCGCTTGCGATCCTCATAGCGACCGATCGTGGGCACGATGGTCCTGTCGTGCACTTCGGGCCGCTCGTCGCTCGGCACGGGCAAGCCCGCCCGACGCAGGCGCACTTTGTCCTGTAAGCGCAGGAGCCCCGCCATCACGGTCTCGGGATTGGGCGGACACCCGGGGATGTACACGTCCACCGGGATCGCCGTGTCGATGCCGGGCACCACGCTGTAGATGTCCCGGTAGAAGTCGCCGCTGATCGCGCACGAGCCCATGGCCACGCACCACTTCGGCTCGGGCATCTGGTCCCACAGGCGCTTGACGCGCGGCGCCATCTTCACCGTGATCGTGCCAGCCACCACCATCACGTCGCATTGCCTGGGCGTGCCGCGGATCATCGCGCCCATGCGGTCGAGATCGACACGGCTTGCCGCAGCGGCCATGAACTCGATGCCGCAGCAGCTGGTGGCCATGGGGAAGATCCACAACGAGTGCGTCGCCCCCCAAGTGAGCAGCTGATCGATGCTCGTGACCGCGACGTCGAGCCCCGGCACGCGCAACATGTAGTCGTAGAGCGGGTGCTCGTAGTTGCGCTCGCTCTCGTCGGGGGGCTTGCTCATTGCCACTTCAGCGCTCCCTTCCGCAGCGCGTAGGCCCAGCCGAGCAGGAGCACCAGCGCGAACACCAGCATCTCCACCATGGAGAAGCCGCCGAGCGCGCGCAGGTTGAGCGCCCACGGTACGAGGAAGATCACCTCCACGTCGAAGAGCACGAACACGAGTGCCACTACGTAGTAGCGCGGATGAAAACGCAGCCAGCTGTTGCCGGCGGGCTCTTCACCGCACTCGTAGGTCATCGCGCGTGTGTCCGGCACGTCTTTGGCGCGCACACGAAACACACGATTGGCCGCGAGCATCAGCGCACCGACGCTCGAAGCGACAGCGAGATAGACGACGACAGCGGCCCAGGGTTCGTTCATGACGGTGGTGTCGAGGCTCTTTCACTGCGTTCGAGCTGTGTGTTGCCGGTGAAAGACGCTCTGCGCGCTAGTGGGCCACAGGCTCGTCGGAAACGTCAATTTCCGGCCCGCTGTCCGCTGGCAAGCGATCCAGCTCGGTCTGCACCCAGTGCTGGTGTTCGATCTCCTCGTTCCGAAGCTCCTCGAACAGCGCTTTGACTTCGGCGTTCTTCACGCGCGGCAGCGCCGCTGCGAAGAAGTCGTGTGCCTTCACCTCCGAGCGCATCGCAGCCTCGAAGGCTTCACGCGGGCTCATGCCGAAGCGCACTTCGTCGTAGTCGGGAGCCTCCACGTCGAAGATCATGGCGCGGCTCACTCGACCCGGCCCGTCGCCGAACAGTTGCTGCCGGCGTCTACTGAGCTGGCTGCGGTGCTTCTCCTCCACCACCGCCATCTTGCGGAAGAAGCCCTGCGCCAGCGGGTTGTGGTGCACGAGCATCTGCTCTGCCAGCTCTTCGTAGCGGTCGCGCGCCTCTTCCTCGATCAGCGTCGCCAGATCGAGTGCGTCTTTGAGCGATAGCTTCTCGAGCTCGATGGTTTGAACGACCACGACTGGCTCCTAGCGTGTCTGGAACATCTCGAGAATGCGCTCGCGCGGCAGCGCGCCGGGTGCGAGCTTGGCCCTGCGCTCGGCGAGCTGTTGCTCGTAGCTGGGGGGCGGCTTGGGATTGCGATAGAAAATGCCGGTGTGCAGCTGCTCGCCGTAGTGGGTCGCCCAACCGAGTGCCTGCAGGAAATCGCTCGGATCGTGGCTCAAGCTCGCGAGGGTCTTCATGGTGGCCCGCTGCGCCTTCATCTGCTGGTGCTCTTCGCCATAAGTCACGCAGGGCGACTGCACGTTCACGAACGCGAAGCCGGGATACGCAATGGCCTGCTCCAAGATCTGCGACAGCCCCGGCATGTCCGCCGGCGTGCTCTGCGCCACGAAGCCCGCGCCGTAGCTCAGCACTTGCAAGAGCGGGTTGATCGGCCGTTCGAGCGAGCCGTAGCTGGAGGTCACCGTCTTGCGCCCGAGCGCCGCGGTCGGTGACAGCTGACCCTTGGTCAAGCCGTACACCTGGTTGTCCATCACGATGTAGGTGAGGTCGAGGTTGCGGCGCACCGCGTGCGGCAGGTGCCCGCCGCCGATCGAAAAACCGTCGCCATCGCCACCGGCGCACAACACCAAGAGCTCCGGATTGGCGAGCTTGATGCCTTGCGCAATGGGCAGCGCACGACCATGCACGGTGTTGAAGCCGTACGCCGTGGTGTAGCCCGGGATGCGACTGGAGCAACCGATGCCGGAGACGAACGCGATCTCGTGCGCAGGTCGGCCGATCGCCGAAAGCGCTCGGTAGACAGCCTGGAGCACTCCGTAGTCACCGCAGCCGGGACACCAGATCGGCTTGAGATCGCTCTTGAAGTCTTTGGGCTGAAGAACCGGAAGTGCGCTGTCCATGCTGTGAAGCTCCCTGACTCAGCTGACGGCGGCCGCGCCTGCTTGCGTGCCCGCCTGCTGCAACGATTCCAAGCGCGCCAAGACCTCGCCCGGCTGGAACGGCGCCGCACCGCTGCGACACATCGAGACCACGCCGCGCGGCACGTCCACGTACATGCGCAAGATGCGGTAGAGCTGACCCTGATGGGACTGCTCCACCACGAGCCCGGCACTCACGCCTTCGAAGAAGCGCGCGTACACACTCTCGGCAATGGGATACACGAGCAGTGGCACGAGCAGCTTCACGGAAAGACCGCGCGCTTTCGCCAAGCGCAAGGTCTCCTCGCACACGCCGGCGCAGCTGCCCCAAGCCACGAGCGCCACCGCCGCGTTCGGGTCGCCGTAGCTGCGCAAGAGATCCGTGCGCGCCTGCAGCGGTTGCAGCTTACGGAAGCGCTTGTCGTTCATCTTGGCGTGCATCGCACCGCTCGATGCGGGGTCGCCGTGTTCGTTGTGCTCGATGCCCGCCGCGAGGTACGCGCCGCCAAGCACGCCCGGCTGGCTGATAGGGCTGATTCCCGATTCGGTGTCGTGGAAACGTGCATAGCCTGCCTGCAGCTGCTCTGCCGTCGGAGCCAGGCGCTCGGCGATCTGGAAACGCGAGGTGTCGATCGGGTCGACCGTCTCCTTACGCTGGGCGATCTCCTGGTCGGAGAGCACGATCACCGGAGTCTGGTAGGTCTCCGCGAGGTTGAAGGCTTCCACCGTCACCTCGAAGCTGTCGGCCACGCAGGTGGGCGCAAGCACGGGTCGCAGCACGTCGCCATGCGCGGAAAAACAAGCCTGGAACAAGTCGCTCTGCTCGGCCTTCGTGGGCAAGCCCGTAGACGGCCCGCCGCGCTGCACGTTCAAGAGCACCAGAGGCAGCTCCGCGATCGAGGCCAAGCCCAGCATCTCGGTCTTCAAGTCCATGCCTGGACCCGAGGTGGCGCTCATGGCTTTCTTGCCAGCGAACGAAGCGCCCACGGCGGCGCCGAGCCCGGCGATCTCGTCTTCGGCCTGCAGCACGCTGCCGCCGTACTTCCAGATCTCGCGGGTGAGCAGCTGCATCACTTCGGTGGACGGCGTGATCGGGTAGCCTCCGAAGAACTGGCAGCCTGCGAAGATCGCGGCGGCCGCGGTCATGTCGTTGCCATCGGCGAGCAGCTTCGAGCGATTGACCGCACCGCTGGCGTTGAGCAGCGCAGGCGCCAACTGCAAGCTCTTGCCGAGCGCGTGCGCTTGCGCATACGCCAAGCCGGCGTCGAAGGCGCGTTCGTTGGCCGTCCACAGCGCTTCACCCTTCTTCTGGTAGCGCTTGTGCAGCCCAGCGAGAATCGCCTCGCGCGAGATGCCCAGCCAGCCCGACAGTAGCCCGAGCACGAGCGAATTCTTGGCCTTGTCGCTGCCCGCGGCGCTGCGCGTCAGCTCCGAGAGCGGCACCGCCATGGCAACGGCCGGTTGTAGGCCTTGCAGCGGCAGCTGCTCGGGAGTGATGCCGGTGGCGGAGTCCCAGATCACGACGCTGTTGGCCGAGATCTTGAGCTCGGCGCCGAACTTCAGGAAGTCGTCCCAATTCAGGGCGATGGCCAGGTCGAGCATGCCGCCCGGGTTGGGCACCCGCTCGGTCGAGACGCGGATGCGACACGACGACTCGCCGCCGCGGATCTGCGGGCCGAAGCTCTTGGTCATCAGCGCGTAGTAGCCCTCGTGAGAAAGCGCCGTGATCAGGGACTCTCCGGCACTCACGATGCCGTCGCCGCCGGAGCCGGCCATGCCAATGACAAGGTCTGAGTTCATAGACGTGTAAGACAGGCGCAGACACGCTTGGGTCCACGCACTCGGTACGTATCCACGCTCGCCGCGTCTTCCACTACTTTCGCCATGGATCGAACGAAAAGTGTGCAAGCCGCCGGAGGACCGGGCGGACCCGCGCCTTTGCCTTGCAAGATCCTGGCGGCTGCGTGCTTGATCGGGCGCATCCCGCGCGTGCGGCGTTGCGCAGCTCTGTGAATCCGTGCAGTGGGCAGGCGCGCACACCGCACGGCACGCGCACAGCATGCCGTGGCACGCTGCGGGGCTTACTGTTTAGTCTAGGCGCCAGCGCAGCGCCCAAACCACCAGAAGGCAGGTGTCGTCATGCAGGTACGTAAGTTGGGGATCGTCGGTGCAGGCCAGATGGGCAGCGGCATCGCGCAGGTGGCCGCGCAGTCCGGCATCGAGGTGTGCTTGCTCGACGCGCAACCCGAGCTCGCAGCGCGCGGACGCGCCAGCATCGAGAAGCAGCTGAACGCGCGGGTGAGCAAAGGCAAGCTCGGCACCGACGAGCGCGACGCCATGCTGGAGCGCATTCGCGTCGGCACCGACCACAGCCTGCTCGCCGACGCGGACTTCGTGGTGGAATCCGCGACCGAAGACGTCGAGCTCAAGCAGCTGCTGTTCGCAAAGCTCGACAAGGTGCTGCCACCGCACGCTGTGCTGGCCACCAACACCTCGGCCATCTCCATCACGAAGCTGGCAGCTGCAACGCGCAGACCGGAGCACGTGATCGGCATGCACTTCATGAACCCGGCGCCCGTGATGCGCTTGGTCGAGATCATCCGTGGCCTGCAGACCTCCGACGAAACCGTCGCCGCGACCCGTGAGCTGGCCGCGCGCATGGGAAAAGACGTCATCGGCGCCAACGACATGCCTGGGTTCATCGTGAACCGCATGCTGATTCCCTTCCTGAACGAGGCTTGCTTCGCGCTGCAGGAGAACCTGAGCACGCCGGAAGACATCGATCGCGGTGCCAAGCTCGGGCTCAATCACCCCATGGGTCCGCTCGAGCTGGCGGATCTGATCGGCCTCGACACGGTGCTGTACATGGCCGAGGTGCTGCACCGCGAGTTCGGCGACGACAAGTAC
>JADGRE010000042.1 GCA_017881185.1 Pseudomonadota bacterium
TGGCAGATGTGGTTTGCCGCGCTGTCCGACTACGAGCAAGAGCCGTGGCTCGTGCACCTGGTGTACAAGCTGTTGCGGGGTGATCGCGCGGTGGCCTCGCTGCTTGCGCGCGACCCGTTCTCGGCGCGCCCGCCGAAGCTGATTCGCGCGGAGCGCTATCGCTACCGTTTCACGCATTTGGGCGACCCGAGCGGCGCGTGGTGGCAGCGCACGCGCATCGGACCCTATTTGCCGGCGCTGTCGCAGGACAACCCGAGCCTGCGAGCGTTCCTCGTGCAGAACGGCTTTGTGCTGCAGTGAGCGCGCGCTTCAACGAGCGGCAGGCTTCGACGCGATGCGCTGGCCATCCACGAGCAAAGCAGCTACGGCGGGCTTGCCGCTCTTGTCGATGGCGAGCAACAGCTGCGTGCGCTGCTGCCGCGCGGCGTCTTGAAAGCGCTGCGTGAGCTTGTTCGCGTCAGCCTCGGGGATGTAGTAGCGCTGTAGCTGGCTCAAGTAGCGCGTCTGCAGCATGCCATCGCAACGTTTGGCGGCGAGCTCGCAGCTGGCGCGCTGCACCTTGGGTGGCACACCCGAAGCCACGCCTTGCAGGCACAGGCAACAGCGCTGGCTGCTGTCGTCGTCACAGCGCTCGAGCGGCTTGGTCTCGTGCAGGGCGATGCGATAGTTCAAGTAGTGGCCGCGCAGCAAGTCGCGTGGGTCGTAGCCCGTAACGTCGAACACCCAGCGTCGGCCGTTCGACAGCTGGAGCTCGGCTCGCACGATGCCCAGCCCGAGCACGAACAGGGGCAACACCACGGCCGCGATCAAGAGCTTGCGGGGCATCGCTCAACCTCCCATGCGCCCAAGGCGCTGTGCGAGCTCGGGGGACTTGCGCTTCCACAGCCACGCCAAGAGTAAGGTCAGAATGCCGCCGCTGATCATGCCCAGGCCTGTGTCGAGCATGGAGCCGAACACCTCGAAGTACATGACGAGCACGCGCAGCGCGATGGCGGCAGTCAGCAGGTTGAACACCCGCAGCTGACCCAGTGCAAGCACGCTGAAGGCCGCGATGCCTAGCAGCACGACTTGCGCGATGGCGCCGAGCCACGCGGCCTCGCCGTGGCTCTGGCCCGCCGCTGCCGCAAGCAAGAGCCAGATGCATGCGACCAGCAAGCGATGGCCCGCATACGCCTGCGCGCTCCAGTGCGGATACAGCCGCGGCAGCGACACATGCAGCGCCGCCACGACCACGCCGCAGGCGCCGAGCGACCAGCTGAGCAGCTGCGAACCACTCGGGTGTTCGTAGAACAGGAAACCGGCTGCCAGCCCGGCGGCGAGCACTGCGCCCCACAGCATGCGTGTCCAGGTGTCGCTCACCAGCGGGCGTTCGCGCACGAGCCAGGGCGCGCGCGAAAGCCACAGCCACATCAGCGTGGAGGCGAACGCCAGGGTGGCGCCCAGGTTGTTGGCCAGCGCGTTGCCGCCGCTGCCTTTGCGCAAGGTGTCGAGCCAGGCGTCGATACTGACGCCCTGCGTGCCGACGAGCCCGCACAGCCACACGGCAGCAACCAGCGGACTGCGTGCCAGCAGCATGAACGGTGCGGTGCACAGCGACCAGGTCAAGAGCGCCTGGTAGGTGGGCGCGCCCAGCTGATAGACCTGGCCGAGCAGCGCGATCGAGGCCAGCACGAACGCGTAGTAGACAGCAGCGAGCACGTCGCTCAGCCACGCCTGCTCTCTGCGTGCGCTCCAGTACACCGCAGCGGCGAGCGCACCACCGAGCAGCAGGTCGGCAGCGAGCTTCTGCAGCTTGCCGATGGCGTCCCAGTTCGCAGCCACCACCGAGACGATGCCGGTGCCGAGCGTGAGCGCGCCCAGGCCCCCGAGCGCGTACAAGAGCACCGGGTGCTGCCGGCCGTGTTCGAAGCCCTCGATGCGCGCGCGCGTGTCGGCGTCGATCACGCCTGCCTCTTGCCACTGCGCGAGCTTCTTCTCGAGGTTCATGGGGGCGTACCCGGGCGAGGTCAGGCGCGCACCGGCGCCCACACCCACCCGGAGCATGCGTCCGGGCAGCTCGCCACGTCCAACTCTCGGCAAGCGCTTGCGCGCTGTGCTGCGGTCGATCCAAGGTCTGGGCCCATGCTGGAACCTAGCGTCGATCCGAACGGGCCCACGCCCTACGAGCTGCTCGGCGGCCGCGACGCCGCACTGGCGCTCGCCAAAGCCTTCTACGACACGATGGAGGCGCACGAGCCGGAGCTCACGCGCTTGCACCGCTTGGACGAGCACGGACGCGTGCATCCTGAAGCCCGCGAGCGCTTCGCGCTCTTCCTCGTGGGCTGGCTGGGCGGCCCGCAGGAGTACATCCAGCGCCATGGGCATCCGCGCCTGCGCAGACGTCACGGGCACGTGGCGATCGGTGCAGCGATGCGTGACGCCTGGCTGCGCAGCATGCAGCGCGCGCTCGACGCCCAAGGCGTGCAGGGCGCGCTGCGTGAGCTCCTCGACTCACGCTTCGCGGACCTGGCCGACTTCATGCGTAACCAACCCGAGCCCAGCGGCTGAAGAGCAGCGCCGTGCGCGCCGGCCGACAGCTGCAAGCCTTCGGTGCTGCCGCCCCTACAGGCGGAACGGGAACTTCACCTGGAAGGTGTCCGACTTGAACTTCGGGAAGGTCGCTTTGCGCACGGTGCGTGCGATGCACGAGCCGGCCTCGCCAGTGATGCCCGTGATCTCCGCCCCGCTCACGCGGCCGGTCTTGCCCGACACGGTGATGTTCGCGAACGCGACGCCCGACTGACCCGCAGCGCACGCCTTGACGGCGTCTTTCACGCCGTTCATCGACGAGAGCACGTCTTCGCGCGAAGGATGCTCGGGGAGGCTGGAGTCGTCTGCGGCGGCCGCTGCAGCGTGCTTGGCCGCAGGCTTGCCGCTGCCGCCGATGGCGCCGTCGAGCAGCTCGTCGATCGTGGAGCTGCCACCCTTGGCCTTGGGTGCGGCCTTGGGTGCGTCGTCGGACTTGGCTGCCGACTTGGCTGCAACCGGCTCGTCGCCACCACCTGCTGCCGGCTTCTCGCTGCTGCCGCCTTCTTTGCGCTTGCCGCCGCCGCTGTGGCTGCCGCCGCCGCTGTGCTTCTCTTCGCTGCCGCCGCCGCTGGCTGCAGCGGCGCGCTTGGCCGCCAGCTCGCCTTCGGACGGAGGCTCGGCCGCTGGTGCCGCAGCGTTCGGAGCCGCGGCTGCCGCGACCACCGGAGGCGGCATGATCGGCGCTACGGTCGGCGCCTGCACGGGCGCTTGGGGACGCAAGATGACGACCACCGCGACAGCTGCAATGGCGACCACCGTCGCTGCGCCGATGATGGCGATGATCAAGCCCTTGTTGCTGCGCTCGTCGTCGGCGCCTGCGGGCGCGAGCATCGGCGAGCCGAGCTGTCCGAACGCGCCGGTCTGCGCGGAACCGAGTGACAACAGCGCGTCTTTCTCGGACTCTTCGCGCGCGCTGTCGCCCACGCCGGTGGCACTGGCGAGCGCGCGGATGTCGATCAAGCCGGAGCCATCGCCGCCGGCGTAGCCTGCGCGGTTGCCGAGACCTGCGCTGGGCGTCGAAGGTTGTGCCGCGCCGGTGCCGCTGCCGCCGGTCGCCAACGCTTGCAGGTTCTTGAGCGAGAACAGCACGGAGTTCTCGTTGCGCGAGCCGGTCATGGAAGCTTGCTCCATGCTCACGCGCGGGCTCGGTGCCGAGGCGACCACTTGGCCGCCGCCGTCGAAGGGGCTCTCCTGAGCGCCACCGAACAGGTTGCCGCCACGCGACGCAGGTGCGGGCTCGGCGAACATACCGCCGCCGCCACCAGCTGCACCGCCGTCATCTGCAAACGGATCGGCGCCCATCGAGGGCTGCGCCGGCTGATACGCGGTCGTGTGCTCGGCCTGTTCCTGCTGACCTTGACCCGTGATCGCCGCGACCAGATCGGGCACGTCGCGCATGGGCAGCCAGTTGTCGAAGCCTTCGCACCACACGTACGCTTCCCAGTCGAGGTGGCCTGCAGTGAGCATCTCGCCCAGCTGCGACGGTGCATACGGGCCCGCTTGCTCGCCGTTGATGACGACATGCCAGATGGCGTCGCCGCCGGGGTTGTACGCGGGCTGTTCCGCAGCCGCCTGCGCGCCAAGTCCCTGCTCTTGATCTCCGCGCACCACGATCACCTCGCCGCAGCGCTTGCAGCGAATCTTGAATACTTTGCCGGCCACCTTTTCATCGGCGATCGAGTACTTGGCCTGACAGCTCCCGCAGACGATCTTCATCTTGAGTCCTCTAATCCTGACGCCGTGAAGTCCGGGCACCGGCCCCGGCAGATTAGCGCGCTTTGCACTGGCGTTCGCAGAACCGAAAAGTTAGCGGAATTATTGGCTGGAATCGAGTATCTCAAGCAAGGGCGGGCCGCCCCGAAAAAACGGCCCTTTATGCTGCATAAGACCCCCAAAGTCACTACCCCTTGGGTGGAATTGGCTAGGCTGCTCAGGCGTCGACCAGCGTGGAGCCGTCTTCACTGCAGAACGACGCGTTGGCCGGATACATCGCGCTGCACTTGGGGCAACGGCGCTGTCGGCCTTCTTCGGTCGCACGGCTGCGCTTGTTGAAGTCGGCGTAGGGCATCAGGGCGGTGCCGTCTTTGGGGCAGATCTTGCGGTCGGCGGGGTACCCGAGCCGACAGGTCGGACAGATCCACGGCTCGCTGCTCAGCGGCGCGGCCGCGGCTGGGACCGAGTACGTGGCCACCGGTGACGCGGCGATCACGGTCGCGGCCGACTTCGACAAGGGTGTGGGTGTCGCGGCGCTGGGAGCCGGACTGCGCTGCGCCGCTCGGGCCGGCAGCTCTTCGTCGGGCGCGGCAGGTGTTGGCAAGGGCGCTGGTTTGCGCCGCAGGAGCAGACCCGCGGCCAGGAGCAGACCCACACACACGGCGCCGCCGACAGCGAGCCACAGCTTGCTGCCGCCGGCCGGACGTTCAGTGACGCTGCGGGTGGTGATACGGGCGACGGCCTTGGGCGCGGCAGGTGGGGGCGCCGAGGCTTGCTCGTCGAAGGTGTTGAGCGCGCCGCCCTCCATGCGCTTGGCGATCAGCGCTGACAGATCGACCGAGTGCACGCTCACACCGGCTTCGGCGTGCAGGCCGAACGCATTGGCGACGACCTTGAAGTCGCCCTCGGCCTCGGCGGCGCTGCGCGCGGCGCTGAAGCAGCCGTCCACGAGCTCGCCCTTGATGGCCTTGGAGTGCGACAGCGACCACTCCACCTTGGGCGACGGAACGACGCAATCGGCTGCGTCGCTGATCCGTGCTCGGAAGCACACGCGCTGGCCGACCTCGATGGCAGCCTTCTTGGGTCGCAGTGTCAGCTGCGTCGGTGCACCCGGCTTGCAGGCCTTCTCGACAGGCTCGGGTGTGGGCTCAGGTGCAGCAGGCTTGGCTGGCTGTGCCGGTAGCGCTACCGCCGGGGCCGGCTTCACCGGTGCGGGTCGCACGGCGCCGTCGCGCACGCGGGCCAAGGTCTGCGTGGTCGTGAAGGTCGCGACGCATTTCGAGGTGTTGAGCGCCCAGTTGTAGTGGCTGACATCCTGGTACAGCAGCGTGTCGGGGCCCATCAGCTTGAGGGTGTAGGTGCCGTGCTCTTCACGCGGATCGTTCGCGGCCGTCTTGCACTGTGTGGTCCAGAGGTTGTCGACCACCGAGCTCGATTGCTTGCGGATGAGCGGGTTGCGGCTCCAGCAGGCGTCCGAGCGCAGGTCCTGGTCGCGGGTGTGGATGACCAGCTCTTTGCCGTCGGCCAGCACGTTGACCACGCCACCGCCGCCCGAGCGGCTGCTCTCCGGCTTCGGCCCGCAATCACCGCCCCAGCTCTGCACGGCGACCTCGACCGTGGTCGCCCCCGCGCGCCAGGTGCCCGCAAGGCTGGCAGGTGTACTGGCGGCAGGGTGCGCCTGCGCCTGGACGCTGGTCGCCAGCGTCCCTGCCAAAACGAAGGCGATGCACCAGAGCAGCTCGCGAAATTGCACACGCATTGGGCTCGGAATGGTGCAGCAGCCACTCCCAAAAACCAAGGGCTCCCGTGTTCTTGCGGAGCCCGCGCCCACGCGAGCGGCGCCAAGGCGCGCCGGGTCAGCCCTGCGCTTTGAGCGCCTTCACCTTCTCGGCCATCTCGGGGACGGCCTTGAAGAGATCGGCGACGAGGAAGTAGTCGGCAACCTGCGCGATGGGGGCTTCCTTGTCTTTGTTGATCGCGACGATCACCTTGGAGCCCTTCATGCCCGCGAGGTGTTGAATGGCGCCGCTGATGCCGACGGCGACATACAGCTTGGGCGCGACCACCTTGCCGGTCTGACCGACCTGCAGGTCGCCCGGCACGTAGCCGGCGTCGACCGCCGCACGTGAAGCGCCCATGGCTGCGCCCATCGCGTCGACCAGGGGCTCGAGCACGGTCTTGAAGCCTTCCGCGCTCTTGAGCGCGCGACCACCCGAGACCACCGTCGCGGCTTCCGTCAGCTCCGGACGCGCGCTCTTCTGGCTCTCGAGACCCACGAACTCCACGCGTGCTGCTGCGGGATCGGTCGCGATGGCGACCTCTTCCGTGGCGCTCGCGCCGCCCGCCTCAGGCGCCGACTCGAACTCCGACTGACGCACGCCGACCACCGCACTCGCGGTGTTGGGGCTCGTCCAGCCGAACACGTTGCCGGCGTACATGGGCCGCTTGTAGAGGACCTTACCGCCTTCCACCTTGGCAGCGCTGATGTCGCTCACGTTGGTGGCGCCGAGCTTGGCGGCCACGCGCGGGAGCAGATCTTTGCCGTAGGTGCTGGCGCACCCGGTGACCACGCCGTAGCTGCCCTTCTTGGCAACTTCGGCAACCGTCGGCGCGTACTTCTCTGCGAAGTAACCGCCGGCGATCTCTGCCACGAACACCTTGCGGGCGCCGTACTTGGCGAGGTTGCCCGCGGCGTTCTTTGCGCCGACGCCGATGGAGAGAATGTCGAACGCGCCGCCGGTGCCGGAAGCGATTTGCTTCGCGAGCGTGACGGCAGTGAGCGTGGTGCGGCGAAGTCCGCCGTCGATGAGCTCAGCAACGACCAATACGTCTGTCATGGGATTCTCCTATGGCTCTTTCTTCTGGGTTGGTCGTGCGGCTCAGATGGCCTTGGCCTGGGTGCGCAGCTTGCCGAGCAGGTCGTCGACCGTCTCGACGAACACGCAGTTGCCGGTGCGCGCGGGCGGCAGCTCGAACTTGGGGTAGGCCGAGCTGGTCGCGGTATCGATGCCAAGCTCGCTCAGCTTGAGCTGGTCGATCGCCTTCTTCTTGGCCTGCATGATGCCCTTGAGCGACGCGTAGCGCGCGCCCTCGTTGTACTTGTGGTCGGCGGGCGTCGCGCCGTTCTTGATGCCTGCCGGCGCCACGATGCGCAGGTCGACCGTGACCACGGCCGGCAGCGTGACCTTCAGCGTGAGCACGCCGGTGTCGACTTCGCGACCCACGGTGAGCGTCTTGCCGCCGTCGTTGGTGGAGACGGTCATGGCGAAGGTGGCCATCGGCCAGCCCAGCATCTCGGCGAGGGTCTGACCCACGGCGTTGCTGTCGCCATCGACGGTCTGCTTGCCCATGAGCACGAGGTCGGGCTTCTCCTTGTCGACCAGCGCCTTGAGCGCGCGCGCCACCACGGTGGTGTCGAGCTGGCCGTCGGTGGCGTCGATCAAGATCCCGCGGTCGGCACCCATGGCGAGCGCCTGACGCAGCGTCTGCGCGACCTCGGCGGGGCCGAGCGAGCACACCAGTGTCTCACCGAGCTTCTCGTTCTTGGGAGCGTTCTCGTTCAAGCGCAGCGCCGCTTCGACGGCGTATTCGTCGAAAGGGTTGGGCTTCCACTCGAGGCCATCCGACGTGACGGTTGCGCCGTCGGCCGAGACCTTCACCTTGTTGGCGTTGTCGGGGTCACACACCCGCTTGACGGGAACCAGGATCTTCACGGGGCCTCCATCTGAGCCCTGTTCATGGGCTCGCCAAAATTGAGCTCCGCTGCCGGGGCTCGCAACCGTTAGCCGAGCCCTACGCTTGCGGCAGGCTCGCTCCACGTTCCGCCCATGCAAGGGCCGGAGACGCTCGGGGAAACAACGTTGTCTACCGAGACGCTGAGGCGATTTAGGCAGGAGCGGCCGGCCTGTCAAGGTGGCGTTGGGGGCTGGCCTGCGATCAGGCGCATCCGGGGCCGCGATACAGGCTGGCAACCACTGCACTGGTTCCCGGGCAGGTCACTGCCGGCGCCGCTCCTCGCGCGGGGTCGGGCTGTGGACGATTCTGTTGCGCGGCGAGCGGGCGCGTGCCTACAACCTCGGCTCCGCCGTCACCGTGTCGATTGCAGAGCTCGCGCTGGTGGCGGCGGCGGCGCGCCACCAATGCACATCCTGATCGCCGAGGCAGCCGTGCCGGAGCCGCAGTTCTTGTCGTGTGTCGGACTCCAGCTGCACATTCCACTGCCGGAGGGCATCGCCCGCACCATCGCTCGGTTGCGCAGTTGACCCGTGAGGAGGTCCTTTGGAACACGACGCTCACAGCAAATCGCAAGCCAAGCGTTTGATCAGCATCGTCGCCGGCTGCTTCAACGAGGAAGACAACGTCCGCTCGCTGTATGAGCGGGTGCGAAGCGTGTTCGACGGCCTGCCCGATTACACGTTCGAGTTGATCTTGATCGACAATCACTCGACCGATCGCACCGTCGCGCTGCTGAAGGAGATTGCGCAGCAAGACAAACGCCTGAAGATCATCGTCAACACGCGCAATTTCGGTCCAGTTCGTTCTCCCTACCACGCGTTGTTGCAGGCACACGGCGACGCCGTGGTGGCCATGGCCTCTGACCTGCAAGACCCACCCGAGCTGATTCCGCAGTTTCTGCGTGCCTGGGAGAGTGGCAAGAAGGTGGTGCTCGCCCAGAAGACCCAGAGCCAGGAGTCAGCGCTGTTTCGTGCGATCCGCAGCACGTACTACCGCATCGTCACCCGCTTGTCCGAGATCGAGCTGATCGAGCACGTCACCGGCTTCGGCCTCTACGACCAGTGCGTGATCGCCGACCTGCGCAAGCTGGACGACCCCTATCCGTACCTGCGCGGCCTGGTCTGCGACCTCGGCTACGAGCGCGAGTTGATTCCGTTCACGCAGGCGGCGCGCGTTCGCGGCGTCACCAAGAACAACTTCTACATGCTGTACGACGTGGCGATGCTCGGCATCACCAGTCACTCCAAGGTGCCGCTGCGCCTGGCCACCATGTTCGGTTTCGCGGCAGCCGCCGCCAGCTTCTGCATCGGCATGGGCTACCTGGTGTACAAGCTGCTCTTCTGGCAGCACTTCACCCTGGGCACCGCCCCGGTGGTGGTGGGCTTGTTCTTCTTCTCTTCGGTGCAGCTGTTCTTCACCGGCATCGTCGGCGAGTACATCGGTTCGATCCACACGCAGGTCTTGAAGCGGCCGCACGTGATCGAAGCCGAGCGCATCAATTTCGACCAACCGACGGAACGTTGAGCGCGCGAAACGCAGCGGGTTCTCACTCGTCAGACGGTTCTTCCAGCGGCGCAATGAGCATGTTCTCGAGGAACTCATCGCGCGGCAAGAACGGGTAGAGGTCTTCCATGGGCTTGGTCACGAAGCCGCCAGAGCGAAGCTGGCGCGAGAGCAAGCGCGGCTTGGTCTCCTGCGTGGCCGGCACCAGCACCTCGACGATGACCGGGTCGTCTCCGGCCAATGCTTCCGCGACGCGAGCGCGTACCTGGCTGTGGTTCTCGATGCGTAGCGTGCGCAGCCCGTAGGCCTCCGCCACGCGCATGACGTTGGGAAGCGTCAGCCCGCTGCTCGGTCCGCTCGCGACCAGCCGGCCATCGAAGTAACGGTTTTGCGTGGAGCGGATGGACGCATAGCCTTCGTTGTTGAGCACGAAGATCTTCACCGGAAGCGCCAAGCGCCGCAGGGTCTCCAGCTCCTGGATGTTCATCACGAAGCCGCCGTCGCCATCGACGCTCAGTGTCCGGCGCCGACCGCTGGCGAGGCAGCCGCCAATGGCTGCAGGCAATCCGAAGCCCATCGGCCCCAGCCCTTCGCTGTTGAACACACGCACGCCAGACTTCACACGCAGCGCCTGCATGGTGGCTTCGCTGCACGCTCCCGAGCTTCCGGGCACGACGATGTCGGTCGGCAACAACGCGTCGGAGAGTGCATCCATCAGCACGTAGTGGTTGACGCGCCCGGGCTCGGCCCAGTACTCGGGCAGCACCACGGGATAGCGCGCGCGCCAGCCGCGCACGCGCTCGAGCCAAGCCGAGCGATCGCGGCGTGTGACGCTGTCACGCCGCGCCAGCAGGGCGTCGATGAAGGCGCGCGCGTCGGCGCGGATGCCGACATCGACCACGCTCCCCAGCTTGTCGATCTCGGCCTGGTCGATGTCGACGATGACCTTGCGTGCTGCGCGGGCGAAATTCTGATGATCGTAGCCGGTCTGGCCGAAGTCCAGACGTGCACCGATCGACAGGAAGAAGTCCGAGTTCTGTTGAGCGAAGTTCGCTCCGCGCTGACCGATCGAACCTGGGCGACCGGCGTAGAGCGGATGGTGTTCATCCAGGAAGTCCATTGCCTTCCAGGTGGTCAATACCGGAATTCCGAGCAACTCGGTCAGCTGAAACCACGCAGCCTCTGCGCCGGCGAGCCGCACGCCGTTGCCGACCAGCATCACCGGGCGCTCTGCCTGGTTGAGCAGCGCGATCGCCCGGTCTACCGGCTCAGGCAGCGGTTGCAGCTGCCGCGGCTCATCCGACGGCGGCTGATAGCCAGGCAGCTCTTCGGGCTCGATCATCGCAGCCTGCAGGTCCAGCGGGATGTCGATCCACACTGGGCCGGGGCGCCCACTGCTCGCCAAATGCAACGCCTTTTCGACCTCGAAGCGGATGCTCTGCGCGTCTTGGATCAGCACCGCATACTTCGTGATGGGCTTGACCATGCTGACGATGTCGATCTCTTGAAAGCCCATCTGGCGCACGCCGCGCGTGCCGACCAGGTCGGCGCGCTTGACCTGGCCCGAGATCACGAGCATCGGAGTCGAGTCGAGCCATGCGCTGGCGACCGCGGTGACGGCGTTGGTTCCGCCGGGCCCCGTGGTGACCAGCACGACACCCGGCCGATTGGTGTATTGGCCGTAAGCCTCGGCCGCGATCGCCGCCGCTTGTTCGTGCAAACAGCACACGAACTCGATCGACGAGCACCGCCCCACGGCATCCACCAGATGCATACAGCCGCCGCCCGGCAGCATGAACACGTGCCGCACGCCGAGCTCAGCGACGCGTTCGATGACGTAGTCCGACAGTTTGATCACGGGATGCTCCGGCCGTTCATGCGTCCAATGCGTCGGTGACTCGACGCAGTAGCTCGCGGACGCCGCCGCGCGCTCGATTCCACGGCCTGGGCATGGTGACGCAGCTCACGCCCAGGTGCGCCACTTGCGCGATATTGTGTGGATTGTCGTCGATGAACAAGTCGGCGTGACCGAACCAGCGCAGGTAGTCTGCCTTGGTGTCGGGCACCCGTCGCACCGCATCGCCGCGGCGGCGGCGCAACGAAGGCACGACGCCAAACGTGTGAACGAATCGCCCGAAGTGCGTGAACACCCAGCGGCTGACCCAAGGCGCGGCCACGCGCGGTGTGGCCGTGAGCACGACGTGCCGTGCGCGGTGGCCGTGCTGCGCGAACCACGCAAGCACTTCGGGCACGGGCGTGAGCTCGCGCCCTGCCGCCGACAGCCGGAACGCGTCGAGCGAGTCGAGATAGACCTGTTTGCGCACGCCGAGCAGGCGGTGCGGCGGGTTCTCACGCAGCTGCGAGTAACGCAGCTTGCATTGCGGATGGGCCGGCCGCCACGCGTCGTCCAACCACGTTCGGGTGAGGTTGTTGAGGACGTCATCGACGTCCCAAATGATGGTCTTCACGGCTCACCCTGCAGTGCTCAACCCATCCAGTACGTGAGCAGAGTCTTGCGGCTCTTGTTGGCTGAGATAGCGGGGTCCGTGTAGTACGAATCGTCTTTGTAGTGCGACGAGGAGATCTCCTCGATCACCGTGCCCGTGTCGCTGACGAAGCGGTGGCGCACGCCGCGTTCGACCGTGATCACCGAACCGGGACCGTAGACCTTCTCCACGCCGTCGAGCGTCAGCCGCACCTGACCGTAGAGCACGTGGAAGGTCTCTTCCTTCTTGTGATGGTACTGCTCCGGATGAACCTGCCCAGGCAGAGAGATGATGAGCTTCTTGCAGTACTCGCGGTTCACCACGGTGATCAACGTGGTGCCGACCTCATCGAAGCGCTCGAGGCCGTAATGGTGCGAGATCTCCAGATCGGCCTCGCCAGGCGCCCGCACGCCGCTGTCGGCAAGCAGCTTCTTCACCCGTTGCACGATGTCATAGACGCGTCCCCGCACATCGACCGTGTCCAAGTCGGCGAACATGACGGGCTCGTCCGTGGCGAGCGGACGTTTGGCGATGAAGTGTTGGTACTTCGAGAATTGGTTTGCGGATACCTGGCCATCGACCAGCGGGATCTGGAAGTTGCTGCGCTCCGGCGTGATGCGTTCGCCCTTGGCAATGGGCCCGCGCGCGAAGACGCCGCGCTGCAGCGAACGCAGCGTTTGGAGCTCCTCGGTTCCGAACGGCATCCGCTCGCCCGACACGCCGCACATCTCGAACGCATCTTGCGCTGCGCCCAGCCAGGCCGTGACCTGCGCCGGTGACGCAGAGTACGCGTTGAGCTTGTGATCGCCCGCGCCGAGGCCGACGTGTTTCTCGAAGATCTTGGCACCCTTGGCGACAGCGATGCGGATCGCGTCGGTGTTGGATGGATCTTCGTGCGTGGAGTAGCCGATCGTCACTTGCGGGTAGCGCGCCCGCAGGAAGTCGATCTGGTTGAGCTCCAGGTGCTTGCGTTCGGTGGGGTACGTGGCCACGCAATGCATGATCGCGAAGCGCTTGTCGCGGTGCTTGAAGAAGCTGACCACCTTGTCGATGTCTTCGATCGCCGCGCCGCCGGTCGATGCCACGATCGGTTTCTGGGTCTGGGCAACGCGTTCGAGCAGCGGCCAGTCGGTCAACGAGCAACTCGCCACCTTGACGATGTCGAAGTCCATCTCCTCGATCAGATCCATCGACGGCTCGTCGAAGGGCGTGCACATCGCCTTGAAGCCGAGCCGGCGCATCTCGTCGCGCAGGCGCTGGAAGCCCTCGCGTGACAGCCGGGTCTCCGTGAAGCGTTTGATGTACTTCAGGTCGGAGTTTCGATAGGCGGGGTTGATGAACGTGTCAAGCTGCCGGAACTGCAGCTTGAACGCGAAGTCGAAGGCGTGGGACGCGGAGATGGCGCGCATCTCGCGCATGATGGCGATGCCGTGCTCGACGTCGCCGTCGTGATTGTTCGCCATCTCGAAGACGAACAGCGGTTTTTCCCAGTCGCTCATGGCAGCGTTTCCTTGCCGGTCGTCCAACGGGACGCGTGGCTGGGCAGCATAGCATCGCGCCAATCGCAGACCCGTGCGGATTCG
Source organism: Pseudomonadota bacterium (assembly GCA_017881185.1). Lineage (GTDB taxonomy): Bacteria > Myxococcota_A > Polyangia > Polyangiales > JAFGIB01 > JADGRF01. Next base: position 13,589 of record JADGRE010000042.1, read on the forward strand.
TTCACACATGTACCGACACGCATCATGCGGTCGCTCGTTCGGGGGGCACCCCGTAGCAGACGATGTCCCAGCCCTCTTCGCCGTAGGTGCAAAGCCGGATCTCGTAGTCCGGCACGAGCGCGCGAAGGTACGCGGGGATGGTCCACAGGTGGTCTTGGACGTGGTAGGCGCAGATCGCCAAGACCGGGCGGCCGCGACGGATGCTCTCGGCGGCGCCTTGCAGCGCCTGCGGCTCGGCGCCTTCGATGTCCATCTTGATCAGCGTGGGCGGACGCCCCTGGGTTAGCTCGTCGATGCTGCGGGCCGCTACTTCCACAGTGCCGTGCTGCGAAGCCGCCGAGCTCAAGCCCGAGCCCGCGTCGAAGCGCAGGGTCGTGGAGCTGCTCCATGCCGCCACCGGCAGGGTCTGGATACGCTCGCGCACGGCGGCCGGCAGGGTCGCGACGTACTCGCAGAGCTTGGCGTAGGTGGCAGGGTCGGGCTCGAGGGCATACAGCCAGCCGAGCTGCTGGTTCCACAGCTCGAGGAAGCTCGCAACCGTGTCGCCTTCGAATGCGCCGCAGTCGAGGTACACCTCGTCCGCACGCGGCGAAAACAGGCTGCGAACGAAGTACTGGGGGCCGGGCGCAGGCGGCGCCAGCTGCTCGAAGTCCAGGTGCAGGCGAAAGCGCAGCTGACGCACGTACTCGGCACGCGACGCCGCATCGGACAGCGCCTCGAAGCCGGCTCGCACGGCGGGCGCCGCCTGGATGATGCGGCTGGGCAGGTCGAGGGAATAGTGCGGCAGGAATTGCTCGGGGTAGGCGAAGTACAGCGCCGCCACGGGCAGGACGGTGCGAAGGCCGAGCTGCGTCAGCTGCGCACGCGTGCGCTCGAAGCGATGGCCGGACCCCGAGCCCCATACACTGACGACCACCACTGCGTCCGGGCCCAAGCGCGAGACGATCTCGGCCGGCGCGAGCACGGGCAATCCGTTCACTTCCTGGTGTTGCAGCCTGGCCGAGTTGTCGCTGAAGGCCTGCACCTGCAGGCCGAGCGCACGCAGCCCCGCGAGTGTCCTGCGACCGAGTTGACCTGCGCCGTGCAATACGAGCGGCACGGAGCGACCCTCCGTTCGACCCTCCGTGGCTCGCTCGAAGCCGGTACGTTCGCGCGCCTGCACCTCTGCGAGCGGTTCGGCCAGCAATTCTTCCAGCTCGCGGCGTAGGTCGTCCAAGAAACCCTCTCCCAAGAGCGGCGAAGCTTACACGGAATCGCAGCGACCGCCACGGCGCGGCGCCACGCCTCAGGCGGCCCGGCCAGCGCTCACACGCTCGGGTAGACGAGCACTTCGCGGCTGTCGCCCAGACCTGCGCGCAGGTCACGCGCGATGGCCGCTTGCTGCCCCACGGACGAAACCAGGATGGGCTCGCTGCGACCGCGCACGGCGTCGGGCGCGAGGATCTCGATACCGCGGATTGTCTTGCCCCAGTAGCGCGCGTTGGCATCCACGAAGCCGGCGATGTTCGCATCGGCCAGCGCGCTGGTGGCGAGCAGCCGCAGCGTCAGCGTGCCGCAGCCCCAGACCAGCACGGGCCTACGCGCACCGGCCAGCGCTGCTGCGAACGCTCGAACCGGCTGCTCGCGCCGCTCGGACTGTGAGACGTAGGCGCGGATCGCGCTGGCGGTTGCGAGATCGGGCTGGGCGAAATCGCCAGTGGCATCCACCGCGCGAAATACGCCCGCGACGACCGGCGCCGTGCCGGCATCGGTGTGCGAGCGGTCTCGCTGCAGACTGTCCAGCGTGACGAACCCGTGCCGTTGCAAGAGCGCAGACAGCGACTGCGCAGAGAAGTAGTTGATGTGCTCGACGCTGAATTCCTGGAAGGGCGCATCTGCACCGTGCTCGAAGCGCATGGCATCGGGCACCTCGAGATACAGCAGCCCCGAACGCGAGAGCGCGCGGCGCACGCTGTGCAACGTCGCGGTCAGATCGCGCACGTGCTCCATCACCGCGATCATCACGATGACGTCGTAGCCACCGGCCGGCGCATGCGCGTCGCCGAGCCCACCCGACAGCTCGCCTGTCGTGACCGGCACCCCGTAACGCTCGTGCGCGATCGCGGCACAGGCCGGGCTCGGGTCGAGTCCGCAGACCGCAGCGTAACCGCGCTCTTTCAACATCCCGAGCAACGCCCCGGTTGCGCAACCGACCTCGAGAATGCGCGCGGAACGCGCTGGCAGGTAGCGTTCGATGTCCGCGACCTCTTCGCGAAAACGTTGCAGCGTCGCCGCAGGCAGCGCACCGCTGGCCGAGCCTTCGTACTTGGACGCCTCACGGTAGTAGCGGTCGAAGGCTGCTTGGTCGGGAACGCCATCGGCGAAGCACGCTCCACAGCCAGCGCACGCCACAACGTCATAGCCAGCATGAATGCTGACGCCTTCGATCTCCGCAAAGCGCTGTTGCAGCAGCAGCTGGCCAGTGCGCACCTGGCAGCTCGGGCAAGCTCGCTCCAGCGCTTGCTGCGTTCCGTGATTCGAGGTGTCGCTCATCGCGGGCGCATGCTCCCAAGTTTTCGCCGCGCACACCAGCGCTGTGAGTCACGCCGCACGCTATCGCCGGCCCTGGCCGACCTGATATCGTTTCCGATAGTTCCATGCCCTCAGCACATCATGCTGAACCGGCACGCAGTGTCCGGGAGTTGCTGCTCACGACCGCCGGCCTGGCGGTGTTCTGGATGCTATTTGCGAGCTTCATCCAGAGCTTCTACCGCGACGACAACGTCGGCGGCGGTGGCCCGGTGCTCGCTGACGCGGCGCGCAGCCTGCTGCACGGGCAATCGCCGACCCACACCGACTTCTGCGGCGGCGGCGGTGGCGCCTACCTCTCGCCGTGGCTGAGCGGCGTGAGCGACCCGCTCTCGGTGTTTCCTGCCCTGCTGCTCGAACACGACGTCCGCGTGCTGATGAACGTCACGATGGCGCTGCACCTGGCGTGCTTTGGCGGCGGCGGCTTCCTGCTCGGATACGCGCTGGGCGCAGCGCCGTGGGCGCGCCGCGTGGCTGCGCTTTCGCTCGGCTTCAGCGGCTACTACGTGGTCTGGGCAGGTAACTGGAGCGGCGTGCTCGCCCCTTACGCATTCTTGCCGTGGTTGCTCGCGGCCTTGATCGGCCTAGCCCGCACCGACAAACGCAACGAGCTCGTCGCCTATCAATGCATCGCGTGCGCCGCGCTGTACGGCACCTTTCTCACTGGCCTGTTGTTTGCCGCGCTGTACGGGGGCCTCACCTGTCTGGTCGTCGTCACCGCGTGTTGCGTGCGAGAGCGCGTGCTGCTCAAGCGTTTCGTCCTGCGTTTGCTGGTGCCCACCCTGGTGTTCGTAGCCGTGGTGCTGCCGGTGCTGGCGCAGCAGGCCTCGCAATACGCGTTCCTGGGCGAGCGCAAGAACGATCCGATCCACTGGATCGTCTTCGCGGTGCCCTGGCGCGCCTACCTGGGGCTGTTGTGGCCGCTCGGCACCAGCACCTGGCGCGGCGTGTATTTCCCCGATGGGCATGCACTCACCAACGTCGTGATGATGTGCGGCACGGTTCCGGTCTGGTACTTGGGGCTCGACCTGACACGCAGGCCGCGCGCGTACCTGACCGTGCACATGCTCGTGCTGGCGCTCGGTGTGCTCGGCATGGTCTTGGTGCTGTCGCCGGGCGACTTCGGTCTCGCCCACGCCTTCGCGGTCATGCCCGTGGTCAGCGCGTTTCGCTGGCCGTTTCGCGCGCTGCCGGCGTTTCATCTGCTGCTGGTCGCAGTGTTCCTGACGGCCACGCTCGATCGCAGCGCGCCCCCATCGCGTTTGTGGCGCACGCTGTTGCCGGTGCTCGTGGTCGGCACCAGCCTCGTCGCGTTCGCGCAAGACCTCGAAAAGAAGCTGCAACCCGGGCCCGTCATGAGCTGGTTCGCCGCGGCGCCATCGTTCGACGACCCAGAAACCTGGAGCCCGCGCGCGCTGGCCATACTGCGCCGCGCCGGCAACGTGGCGAATGCCTGCAAGTCCGAGGTTACCTTCCACCTGAAGCCGCGCTTGTACTTCTACGGAATGCTCGGCGCCGAGTACCAAGTGCGCACGGTGCACCTCTACGCCGTACCGCCGTTCAAGGCGTACGCGCCGCTCGGCACCACCATCAAGGGTTGCCTGAGGAAGTGGGATGGGATCCGGCGCTTGATCGAAGAGGGGCCCAAGCAGCCGCTACCGAGCCCGCCGCGCTGGCGCGACTTGCGTGGGCCCAGCGATTTCGACGAAATCGTGCGCAAGACCTTCGTCGGCGCGGTGATCGTCGAGCCGAGCTTCGAGGCCCCGATGCGCTACTTCACGCAGTCGGCTGCGTGGCTACCGCTGGAGCGGCACGCGCAGGCCGTGGCCTTCGTGCGCGCGGACCTCGCCGCACGCCTGCGCTCACCGTGAGCTGCTACCTAAGCAGGCGAGCGCGCAGGTCCGAAGCGTGCACGTCGATGTTGTCGGCGAGCGTCTCGAGGTACTGACAGTCGCCACACGCGCGATTTTCCGAGCGGCGGAACTCGAGCTGCATCAGGCGAAACTCCCGCAGCGCCTCGCCCTCCCAGATGGACCGCAGCGACTGCTTGGACACGTCGCCCACCACCGTCTCGTGCGCCCAGTCGACGCAGCACACGGACACGCTCGCGTCCGAGTTGACGGACAGCGTGTAGAACGGAAACGCGCACACGCGCTTGCCGCTGAGCTGCTTGCCATCCGGTCCCTGCGCAGGCTTGGTGCCAAGCTGAAAGTCGCGCACACCCGACATCGACCAACCCATCAACGGATCGATGTGGACACTCGTCGCGATCGGCGAGAACTCCTGCACGAAGCGCTCTCGATCTTCGGTGGAGAGGTCGGTGTCGACGATCTTGACGTGCACGTGCAGCTTGCCGGCGCGGCGATGCAGGTCTGCGATCTGTTCTTTGAGTTTCTCGTAGTCGATCTGAACGCCCGCGATGTGCTTGTACGCATCGGCGGACAGTCCCTGGATCGAGAGCTTGATGAGATCGAGACCCGCGTCGACGAGCTTCTGGTTCAGCTCCGGGTTCAGGAGCGATCCGTTGCTCGTGGTCCACACCTGGGAAACGCCCGCTGCTTTCGCGGCTGCGATCATGTCGGGCAGGCGCTTGTTGAGCAGCGGCTCGCCGTCTTTGTAGAGATAGAGCTTCTCGAGCGACTCGGGAAATTCGCGAAGGTCGCCGAGGATCTTTTCGAAAAGCGCAAAGTCCATCGTGCGCTTGCTTCGACCGACCTGCTTCAGCAGATCCGAGTGACCCGTCGGGCAATACGCGCAGCGAAAATTGCACGCGTTGGTCGGGTCGACGCGGATCATGAGCGGCATCGACAGCGGCACCATGTCCACGAGCGAGCGCCGCTGTGCAACCCGTAGGTTCTGCAATGTCATCGAGGCCGCCCTTGCTGCGCGCACGTCGTTGTGGCGAACCACGCGAACACGTTCCTGTTGATGACCGTCATTGCGAATTCTCCGAGCGACTGAAGTTCACGCGCTCGGCTTCGATCACGTGCGGGCGCTTCAAGACTTGGGTGTGAATCGAAGCGATGTACTCGCCGACGATTCCCGTGAAGAAGAGTTGGATGGACGCGAAGAAGCAGAGTCCCACGACGACGGGTGCAGTGCCGAGCACGAAGTGATCCCAGAATACCAGCTTGGCGACGAGATAGCCCATGCCGGCCACCAAGCTCAAGGCCGCAGTGGCGAAACCGCACATCGTTGCCAGACGCAGCGGCACCTTCGAGTGGTTCGTGAGCCCGAGCATCCCGAGATCGTGGCCTGGCAAGGGCGAGCAAGCCGTGAAGACCATCGTTTGGGATGTCGATGACGTGCTCAACAACCTCAACAACCTCAAGTCAGAACTCGCCGTTGTAGATCGTCGCATGACTGCTCTGCGCCAACAGCGGCAGCTGTTTCAGGCGTGGGCCGAGCCAATACACCGAGACCCGCCGGCTCGTTGGGCTCGCGATGCTCACGGGCCCGACCCCAAGCTCCACGATGTCCGAGCTCACGGATTTGCCGGCCACCTGGAGCTCGGGCGCATCGTGCACCACCAGATAGCGGCCGGCGTGGCCGCAGCTGAAGGTGCCACCGCCAGCTCGCAGTCGCGCACCCAGCACCCAGAAGTCGTCGGCCAGGGGCAGGAAGTGCGTGTAGAGGTAGGCGTGGTCGGCGGGAGCAAGCCAGTCGGTGCGGTAGTTGGGCAAGAACACCGAAGGTGGATGCTCGGCCAGCATCTGGCGCACCGGCGGGAAGGTCCCATTCAAGAAGCTCTTCATCACGAGCGAGTGCAGAAACCAGTGGTAGCCGATGCTGTCGCGGCTGAGCACGAGGCCCGAGGCATCGTAGACACGGTCGGCGAGCGGATCGGTCATGGCTTCGCTGGTGTCCATCAGCAGCTGTTGGCGGCTGTTGGGAAAGCTCACGAGTCGCTTGGTGCTGTAGGCGAAAGGCAGCAGATGCGCGTAGCCGAACACGACGAACGCCAGCGCGCCGGCCACGGGATTGCCGGCCAGCGCCGGCAGCAAGCGCGTCAGGCGCGTGGTCGCTACGAAGGCCAGGCCCGCGAGCGGCACGAGGTTGTAGCGGTAAGGCGTGGGATTCACCCAGAACACGCCGATGGCTCCGAGCAAGAGCAGTACCTCGGGCAAGCTGCTGCTCCAGCTGAAGTAGCCGCGACCTTGCTTGACGAGGCCATGAGGCACGCTCGACACCAGTAGCAGCGACACCGCTGCCAGCAGCGGTGTCTGTTTCAGGAGCCGCAGCGCCGCCGGCAGGTGCGGGCTGCTTGCGACCTGCGCGGAGACCTTCACGCTGCCGGCGATGGTCTGGGTGACGTCGGGCCACAGCCCCAGCACGCCGTAGCCGACGCGCAGCACTGCAAAGCTCAACCCAGCACCCGCCAGCCAGCGCAACCACAGCTCGATGCGTCCGCGGGCCGCATGCGCCGGATGTGGGAACACCAAGAACGCCGCCGTCAGCGGCATCCAATACATGAAGGCCTTGAACGCTGTCAGCTGCAAGATCACCGCGAGCGCGCCAAGCCAGCAGTAGGCGTGGGTGCAGGCCTTGCCGGGTGGTTTGCCCAGCAGCCACATCCCGACCGTGCCTGTGAGCAGCAGGTTGTCGTGGCGCAGCTCGTAGCCGTAGTCCCACAACGGCGCGAGCGTGGCCGCGCCGAGCAACAGCCATGCGCCCGCTTGGCTGCGCAGGCGCAGGCCGGCGGCCTTCACCATCAGCACGATGTTCGACCAGAAGACGCCCACGAAGATCATTCGATAGGCGGTCATCAGGTCGACCGAACGAGTCAGTGCCCGCGCCAGAGGCGCGAGCGGCAACAAGAACAGCTGACTGCTCGTGAACAGCTCCTGCCGTTTGCCGGCGCCCAAGATGCGCGCCATGTAGGCATTCTGCATCTCGTCCACTTGGTAGAGGCGCCGGACGCCGAGGTACACGGTCGCCGCGACCAAGCCACAGAGCACGAGCCAGATCTGCAGGCTGGTTGTGTCCAGGCGACGTTGGTGGTGGGTCGTGGCTGGCAAGCGAGACCGGTCCTGTGCGAGCCGCGCGATTGTGGCCCAGCGTGAGCAGCTTGGCGATGAAAACCCGGCGCTGCTGGCGCTGCCGCCACGGCGACCGGCCGGGGAAATTCCTGGCGCTTCTTTGCTCCGGGCCGCGCCAAGCCCTGCTAACCTGTGCGCGCGGTCCGACAGCCGGACAGTGAGCGGAGAAGCGAAACATGAAGGTCGTGATCTTGTGCGGCGGGATGGGCATGCGGCTCCGGGAGGAGACCGAGTACCGTCCCAAGCCACTGGTGCAGGTCGGTGGCAGGCCGATCCTGTGGCACATCATGAAGAATTACGCCCACTACGGGCTCAAAGACTTCGTGCTCGCGCTCGGCTACCGCAGCTGGATGATCAAGGAGTACTTCCTCAACTACGACGCCATGAACAGCGACTTCTCGGTGCGCTTGGGCGACAAGCCCGAGGTGAAGTACCTCGACTCCCACCCCGAGCAGGACTACCTCGTCACGCTGGTCGAGACCGGGCTCAACACCATGACGGGCGGGCGAATCAAGCGCCTGGCCCGGCATTTGGATGACGACACCTTCATGCTCACCTACGGCGACGGCCTGGCCGACGTCGATCTGAACGCGCTGCTCGCGTTCCACCGCTCGCACGGCAAGCTCGCGACTGTCAGCAGCGTGCGCGTCAAGTCGCGCTTCGGCATCTTGGACCTCGCCAGCGACGGCCAGGTACAGAACTTCGCCGAGAAGCCGCAGCTCGGCGACTGGTCGAGCGCAGGCTTCTTCGTGCTGAACCGAAAAGTTCTCGACTACATCAGCGACGACGAGAGCGTCTTCGAACAGGAGCCGCTGCAACGCCTCGTTGCAGAAGGTCAGCTTGCAGCGTATCAGCACACCGGCTGCTTCTACACCATGGACACCTATCGCGAGTACATCGCGCTCAACGAGATGTGGGAAAGCGGCAACGCGCCGTGGAAGGTGTGGCGCTGATGACCGGGTTCTGGGAAGGGCGCCCGGTCTTCGTCACCGGCGCCACGGGTCTGCTCGGTTCGTGTCTGGTGCGGCGGCTCGTCGATGCGCGCGCCGAGGTCACCTGCTTGGTTCGCGACGCCGTGCCGCAGAGCGAGCTGTACCGCTCGGGCACCGACCAGCGCTGTCGCGTGGTCATCGGTGACGTGCGCGACCAAGAGCTGATGGAGCGCGTGCTGGGCGAGTACGAGACGCGCGCGGTGTTTCATCTCGCGGCGCAGACCATCGTGCCCATCGCCAACCGCAACCCGGTGTCCACCTGGGAGACCAACGTACGCGGTACCTGGTGTTTGCTCGAGGCGTGTCGACGCAGTCCGCTGGTGGAAGAGATCGTGGTCGCGTCGTCCGACAAGGCCTACGGCGTGCAGCCGGTGCTGCCGTACACGGAGAGCGCCTCGCTCAGCGGCACCTTCCCGTACGATTGCAGTAAATCGTGCGCAGATTTGATCGCGCAGAGCTACGCCATCACCTACAAGCTGCCCGTCGCGGTCACGCGCTGCGGCAACTTCTACGGCCCAGGCGACCTCAACTGGAACCGCATCGTGCCCGGCACGATTCGCTCCGCGCTGCAGGGCCAGCGGCCGCAGATTCGCTCCGACGGCAGCTTCGTGCGCGACTACTTCTTCATCGAAGACGGCGCTGCCGCGTACATGATGCTCGCGGAGCAACTCGCGGCGGATCCGCAGCTGCGCGGTGAAGGCTTCAACTTCTCCACCGAAACACCCATGTCCGTGTTCGACATCGTGCAGGCCATCTTGCGCGTGATGGGTTCGTCGGTGCAGCCCGAGATCCTCAACCAGGCGACGCACGAGATCCCCCAGCAGTACTTGAGCGCCAAGAAGGCCCACGAGCGCCTGGGCTGGAAGGCGCTGTACGGCCTCGACGAGAGCCTACGCACGACGGTGCGCTGGTACGAAGAGCACTTGCGCCATGTCTGAAGTTGCACCTGACGCAGCCGCCGCGCTACGCGCGCAGATCTTGGAGCTGGTTTCGCAGTACCACGACGTGGCCTTCGCGCAGAGCGCGTTCGTGCCCGGCAACACGCCCGTGCCGCCGGCCGGTCGCGTGTTCGACGCCAGCGAGATTCGGCTGCTCGTCGATTCTGCGCTCGACTTCTGGCTCACCACCGGCCGTTTCGCCGATCAGTTCGGTCGCGAGCTCGCCGCGCGCTGCGGCGTGCGGCACAGCGTGCTGGTGAACTCCGGCTCGTCCGCGAACCTGCTGGCGCTGACGGCGCTCACCTCGAGCAAGCTCGGCGCCGAGCGTCTGCGCCCGGGCGACGAAGTGATCACGCTCGCCGCGGGCTTTCCCACCACGGTCAACCCGATCGTGCAGAACCAGCTGGTGCCCGTGTTCGTCGACGTCACCGTGCCCGAGTACAACGTCGACGTCAGCATGCTCGAGGCAGCGCGCTCGCCGCGCACGCGTGCCCTCATGATGGCGCACACGCTCGGCAATCCTTTCGATCTCGCCGCCGTCACTGCCTTCGCACGCAAGCACGATCTGTGGCTCATCGAAGACTGCTGCGACGCTCTGGGCAGCACCTACGACGGCAAGCCGGTCGGCACCTTCGGCGACCTCGCCACCCTCAGCTTCTATCCGGCGCATCACATCACCATGGGCGAGGGCGGTGCTGTATTCACCGACTCGCCGCGCCTGCGCACGCTCGTGGAGTCGTTTCGTGACTGGGGGCGTGACTGCTGGTGCGATCCCGGCAAGTCGGGAACCTGTGGCAAGCGCTTCGACTGGCAGCTCGGCACACTGCCTCACGGCTACGATCACAAATACACCTACTCGCACATCGGCTACAACCTCAAGCTCACCGACATGCAAGCCGCCGTCGGCGTCGCGCAACTCGCCAAGCTCACGGGTTTCGTTGCAGCGCGCCGCCGCAACTTCGCACGTCTGCACGCGGCGCTGCAGGGCGTGCAGCACGCGCTCTTGTTGCCAGCTGCCACGCACAACTCCGACCCGAGCTGGTTCGGCTTTCCCATCTCCGTGCAAGAGCAGGCCGGCTTCTCTCGCGTCGAGCTCGTGCAGCACCTGGAACAACACCAGATCGGCACCCGTCAGCTCTTTGCCGGCAACTTGCTGCGCCAGCCCGCGTACGTCGACGTCAGCCATCGCGCGGTCGGCAAGCTACCGGTGACCGACTTCGTGATGAACCAGACCTTCTGGATCGGCGTCTACCCGGGCCTGCGCGACGCGCACATCGACTACATGGCCAGCGTGCTCGAGGACTTCGTGCACAAGCGCGCCTGAGCTCGGCGTGTGCGTCAGTCGAGCCCCACCCAAGTCGGCCTCGCGCGCAGCAAGAGCTCGAGCGTCTCGCGCGCCTGCGGCAGGGCGCTCTCGCTCGGCAGCTCGCCCAGGCGGGCTCGGGCGATGCGTTCGGTGCGCACGCCCAGCTTCGACCCGGCTGCCGCCTCGGCGCGTCGCTGCGTGTCCAGCGCGCTCACGAGCGCCGGTTCCAGTGTTTCAGCTGACAAGCCTCTCCCAGCCTGAGCCATCAGCTCCGCAAGACGCGGTGCCAGCTCGGCCGAGACATGCAGTGCGACGGCGGCCCAGGCTCCCCAACTGTGCGCATCGCCTTCGCGCCACAGCAGCGTCGCGCCGGGTTGCCGCGAGAGCAGCACGCTGAGCGCGGTGGCCAGCACCTGTGCGGCTGCGGGGGTCGCGCGTGCCGCGCGGGCTTGCCACACGACGAGCACGTCGCTGCCTTCGCTGCTTGGTGCCAGGAGGTTCGCCTGGCCAGTGGCTTGCGTCACGGGCTCCGCGGGTTGCACCGCCGGCGGCAAACGTCCGGCAGGCATGCGCGCGATGCGCCGTGCGACGCGCTCGACTGCTTCCGACACGGGCAAGGCTCCACTGATCGCCACGGCCCAGGCCGCGCCGAAGGTGGTCTCTCGCGACCATTCGCTCAGCGTGCGTGCGTTGAGGTTGCCGATCAGCTGCGGGTTCCCCCACGGCGCGCACAGACCCGGCGCGGCGGGCGTCACCAGCGCGGCGACCTGCGCGCGCATGCGCTGCGCCGAGCGCGCACCCGCAAGCCGCGCTTGCAAACGCAGCGCCGCGTCGCTGAACGCCAGTGCGTCGGCCGAGGGCGCTTGCACACAGCGCAGCGCCAGCTCGATGCCCTGCCGCCAGTGCGCCCGCGGAAGCTCGAGCAGTACGCCATACGATTGCGCATCCACCCGTGGCAGCAGCGTCGCGCCGAGTGCTTGCAGCTCTGCCTGCAGCGCCTCGGGACCGCCACCGGCGCAGGCCGTGGTGCTCAGCGTCGCCAAGAGCGCCGCGCGTCCGTGCAAGAGAGGCGGATCGCGCTCGGCACCCAGCGCGTTGCGCACTGCGATGGCCACGCGTTCGCCAGTCGTGACGCGCACGTCGATGCGTCCGCCGTTGTCGGTGACGACCGACGCGGCGTAGGCGTCGCTCGGGCCACGCACCCTCGGTCGTGCACTGGCCAGCGCCTGGTCGAAGATTGCCTGCAACCGTGTGTTGTAGGTTGCGTATACGGCTGCGTTGGGATCCTTCACACGGGGCTGGTCCCCGCGCCCGCCGTCCGCGAGCGCACCGGCTGCAAATGCCGGCAGGTCGCTGCTAGCGGGCCCCGCCGCACTCCAGCGCACGCCGAGCGTCTGCGCCACGCTGGACAGATCGTCTGCGGCCGTGCGCGCTAGGCTTGCGCCCGGTGGCTCGACCAGCAGCCAAGCCAACGCCCTGACGGAGCGGCCGAGCGTGTCGCCCTGCTCGGCGCCGTGCACGTGCAAGAGCGCCAGCGCGCCGCCGCGTGCCTCGAATACGCTGCCCTGCAGGTGCAACGGCGAGCCGGGTGAGGCTTGCTGCACGCTGCGTTGCAAGCTGTCTGCGAAGGCCTGCGCGCGGCCGATGTCCGCGGCGGCGATCGCGAGGCTCACCACCGCGCGGTCGGCAACGGCCAGCTCCAGCCTCGGTGCGCTCGCGACCGTCAGGGTACGCGCAGCGCGCGCGTGCGCAGCCGCCGGTGCACGCGCCACGGTGCGCGCGACGAGCTCGTGAATTTGCTCTGGCCGCGCATCGCCCGCCGCCACCAGCAGCGCGCGCGTCGGGCCGTAATGCGTTCGCAGGAACGCCGCCACACTTTGGAGGTCGCACTGCCCGTCGTCTTCCGCGCTGCCAAGCGGAAAGAAGCCGCGCGCCGGCTCGCCCAGTAGACCGTGCAACGCCAGCGCGTCGGCTTGTCGCTCGGGATCGCGCGCCAGTGCCTCGCGTCGCGCCGCTTGCAGCCGCATGCGGGCCGCTTGCACCTCGGCCTCGCTCGGCGCGCGCGTCGACAGGGCCGTCTGCAACATGCTCGCGCAGTGCGCGGCATCTGTGCTCTCGCACTGCAGCGCGAGCTCGGTCGCATCGGGAAACACCGTCGCATTCACCCCGCGGCCGGCACGTGCCGCTGCGATCCAGGCGGCGAGCGTGGCCAGCTGCGGCGGCGTCGCATCGCGCGAGCCCGCGTCGATGAACAACGACATGCGCAGGACGCCCGGCGTGGGCCGCACCAGCGTCGCGACGGCTGTTCCCGCCGACACACCGACCACCACGCGCTCGGTCTGCGCCGGAGCCGAGCGCGGCGCGCTGGGTTGTTGCGCATGGCAACTGCACAGCGCCACGACCGCCAGGCCCACGCACAGCGCTACGCGATCCAAGCGCAAGTCACCAATACCAAGCACGGCCGCGCAGCCTAACCGCAATCGCGCCTCGACTCACGGGGCGTGCGCCAATGCCTAACGCGCAGCGCTGATCAAGCACACAGCGCCGCGCGCTGCGGCCGGTGGATCTGGATGCGCGACGCCAGCCGCACCGGCTCCACCTGGCAGAAGCGGTCGGCGCGCCGACTCTCGCGCAGCCACTCGCGGATCCAACGCTGATGCGTCCGCGCCATGCCGGTGAAACGCACGGCAGTGCCATGGAACAGCGAGTCGATGCGGTCGTACACCACCTCGCCCGCCGCCCAGATGGTGTCGTTCGCGCTCGGCAGCTTGATCTCCAGCTGCACGGTTTTCGACGAGCGATCCAGCGGTTGAACCAGGCGCTCCATGTACAATCCCACGGCGCTCAGGTCGGTGGTGAAGCAGCGCAGGGCCTCTTCGTGGACGAACTGATCGACGTAGAAGCCCACGGTATGGCGTTCGGATCGTCTGCGGTTCTGGGTCATCGGAGCTCTCCTCAGGCAGGCGCCAGTTGATGTGGGACAGAGTAAGACCATGTATGCAGCTCGGCAAAATAATCGGGAAATAGCGCTCCGGCCCGGAACCCAGAGGTTGGACGAGCGTCTGAAACGGCCTATGTCCCAAACACTGTTGCGGGCGCTGGCGGTGGCCGGCAGTTGTACGGCGCTCGTGGCTTGCGCGGGCAGCACTCCGCAGCGCTCGACCACGCCAGCCGAGGTCGTGCGCTTCGAAGAGCTGCGCATCAACGCCAAGCCTCAGCAGGGCGGCGGCTACGCCTTCGAGTCGTACGACGCGAGCGACCTCTTCAAGCGCGCCACCGACGAGCTCAACGCTCAGCGTTGCAAGGAGTCGGTGGCGCTGTACGACAAGCTGGTCGCCGAGTTCCCCGCCAGCGAGTACGTGTCAGCCGCGCTCTACAACGCTGGGTTATGCTTGCAAGCCCTGGGCGACTTCGCCGCGGCCGCCGACCACTACGGCCGCGTGCGCAGCGAGCGCCCCGAGTCGGCCGATGTCAAAGACGCCAGCTTCCAACTGGCCGAGGTGCTCGTGCAGCTCGAACGCTGGCAAGACGTGCTCGGCACCGCGGACCAACTGCTCGCCCGCACCGACGTCAGCGCCGAAGAGCGTCTCGAAGGCATGGCGCGCCGCAGCCAAGGCTTGCTCGGCGCTGGCCAGCTCGACGAAGCAGAGCGCTACGCGCAGAGCGCGCTCAGCTACTTCCGTACGCGACCCAAAGACCAACCCATCCGCGACGAGTTCTTCGCCGCCGCCTGCAACTACGTGCTGGCCGAGGCCTATCGCAACCGCGAAGAGGCCATGGCGTTCCCCGATGGGCTCGAGGCGCAGAAGCAAGTGTTGATCGGTCGCGCGCAGCTGCTCTTGCAGGCGCAGCGCGAGTACTTCAACACCATCTCCTTCCAGAACCTCGACAACCTGCACTGGGCGGCGGCCTCGGGGTACCGCATCGGGCACATGTACGACGAGCTCTGGCATTCCGTGATGGGCGCACCGGTTCCGCCGAAGCTCAAGGGCGCAGGCGAAGCGGCCTACCATCAGGAGCTCGCCAAGCTGATCAAGCCGTTGATCCGCCATGCCATTCGTTACTGGGAGCTCACCCTCATGTTCATCGAGCGCACGGGCATGAAGACGCCGTGGGCCGAGAAGACCAAGACCGACCTCGCACGTGTGCGTGCGTTGCTGCTCGAGCAGCCCGAGGGCCCGGGCGGGTTGCCCGCAGCCGGTGGCAATGGTCCCACCACCACGGCGCCCGCAGCGACCAGCCCGGCGGCGCCGCCAGCCGAAGCTGTGGGCCGGCAGGGCCCGCCGCCGTCAGCTGCACAACCCGTGCAACCGGCTGCAGCGCCGGGCGTGGCTGGCAGCGATGCTGCGGCGCCTGGCGATCAGCCACCTGTCGAGCCGTCGCGCCGCGCGCCGCAAGCCAAATAGTAGAGCGACCCCGCTCCGCGGCAGTTGCGATGCCGGCAGAGCGGGTGTTCGCAAGCGTTTCAGAACGTCATGCCACCGTTGGCGAGCAGCTCGAGGCCGCCGGACACACGGTCGCCGAATGCGAAGTGCAGGCGCGCATCGGCGCCGATGAAGAAACGGTCGAGCGGCAAGATCAACGAAACGCCCGGTGCGACGTAGAGGCCCACCTGCGTGTCGCTAGAGCTGTTGGGGATCGCCCCCAGCCCGCCGCCGATGAACGCAGGCGGTCCATCGATGATGCGTGACACGACACCCAGTGCGATGCCGGGTCGCAGCGTGAAGCGGCCAAGCGCGAGATCGTAGCCGCCCTCGGCTGCGATCAACCACGACTTCATCGCGAGGTTCCCGGTGGGCAACGCTGAGCTGTCGCCGAAGTAGTACATGAACCGGCCACCGATGAAGATCTTGTCGAAGTTGTAGCCACCACGCAGGCCCAAGCCGAATCCAAGCGGGTCCACTTTGCCGACGAGGTGATCGAAAGTGAAGCCGACGCCGAGCAGCACGCCCACGCTGATCGGGCGCGTGGCAGAGGAGCTGGGTGAACCGGCGTCCACGGATGCGCCCGAGAGGCTGACGCTCGTCGATGCTTCGGCGGGTGCAGCTGACGGTTGTACTGCTGGTGCAGGTTCGGGCGCGGGCGCAGCGACCGGCGCGGGTGCAGGTTCGGGCGCGGGCGCAGTGGCCGGCGCGAGTATGGGTTCGGGCGCGGGCGCAGTGGCCGGCGCGGGTGCAGGTTCGGGCGCCGGCGCAGGTGCCGGCGCAAGTATTGGCGCGGGTGCCGGCGGAAGTGCCGGCCCAGGTGCCGGCTGCAAGGCCGGCGGTGGCGCAGGTGCCAACGCGGGCGCCGGAGCTGGAACCGGTGCAGGTGTTGGCGCAGGCGCAGGCGCAGGTGCAGGCGCAGGTGCAGGTGCAGGCTGCGTTTGCGCGAACGCTGCGCTGACAGAACTAGAAGCAAGGAAGACGGCAACGGCCCAAGCACGCGTGGTCATGTTGACTCCGCTACTGCAAGTAAGTTGTTTGAAAGAAGGGCCAGATGGGCGCGCAGCAGAGCGCGGGCTGTTCACCCGCGCTCTGCCTGCGCACCCACCGGCGTCTAGGTTACTGGCAGTACGCGTACGGCGAAGCGTGGATCTGCTCCGTGGCACAGCAGTTCGCGTAGCCCGCGAAGTAGCTCGGGGCGCCGAGCCCCTGTCCGAGGCAGCTGGCCGAACCCGGGGTGCTGGTGCTGCCGTACACTGCAGCGGCGGTCGTCACGTAGAAGCTGCAGCAGCTACCATTGACCGTGGTCACGGTGCCGTAGTTCTGCGTGGTGCACGATTCGGTAATCGTGGAGCCCGCCGCCGCGATCGCGGTGTTGGTGCAGTGCGTCAGGGTCGCGACGGCGCCGCCCACGTTCGTGTCGTACACGGTGCACGGGCCGCACGCCGGCTCGCTTGCGATGGTTGAGTTGGTGCACTGCGTCAACGTCGTTCCGCCGATGCCCTGACACGAACCGCAGGTGTCGGAGGTCGACCCCTGCACACAGGTGTTGGTGCAGCTGGTGCCAGCCGCGTACTTGTTGTTGTCGCCGCACTTGCGCAGCTTGGTCGGGCTGGTTGGATCGCACTGCGTGTCGGACACGCCGTTCTCGTTACCGCCCTTCACGGCCGTTCCCACGCACTCGACGCAACCGAGCGCGCGACCAGCGCCGCTCACGCGACAGCTCGTGCCCGTGGTGCACGCCGTCGGCGCGTCCCACGTGCCCTTGGCATTGCACTTCATCTGCGAGCTAGTGCCTGCGCAACCGAGCTCGCCGGGTATGCAATCGAGGGCGCATACCGCATCCGGTACGCCGCCTGTGACCACGCTCTGACACGCACCCGACTTGCAGGCCGTGCCCGTGGTCGGCCACTTGCCGCCGGTGCAGGTCAGCAACTTCGGCGTCGCGCTTGCGTCGCACTTGCGCATGCCGTCTGCGCATTGGTCGCCGCAGAAGATGCTGCGGCTGTTGTTCGAGCTTGTGCCCGTGTCGAAGCAGGTCTTCGAGCCGGTGCAGGTGTTGAGCTGCGCGGTCCAGAACCCGGCGACGCACTTGAAGAACGCGCCGTCCTGGCCACCGTTGGCGCAGATCTCTTCGCCGTCCTTGCACTCGGGGGTCACCGGGCTTGGGCACGCGCCCGGCGTGTGGCCGTCCGCTTGCACGCCGCCGAGGACGTTGCTGCAGAAGCCCTTGGCACAGGCCACCGCACTCGCGGAGAGCTTGCCGTCCGCGCTGCACGCGAGCAGCTGGTCCGCCTTGCACGCGCCCTGGTTCCCCGTCAGACCGCTGTCATCCAGCTGGCTGCCGAGCACCGTGGTCACGCCGCGGAGCACGCCGCGGTTGGCTGCGAGCTGGTTGAGCCAGTACGCACAGACCGGCGCGGTGCACACCACCTTCGCCAACTTGCTGGCGTCGGTCGAGTACACCGGTGCACACATGAGCGCTGCCGCCGTGCCTGGATTGCAGGTGGTCACCGGGCCCCACAGGCCGTTCGCGTCGCAGGTCTGCGTGCCCGAGGCAATGCCCGTGACCGGGTCGGTCGCGCAGCGTTGCTCTTTGGGCGTGCAGACGGTCGTGCAGGGGTTGACCGAATTTGCAGTTGTCTGGCCGCTCGCCACTGCCGGCGAGCAGGTGCTCGGTGCCGCGCACTCACCCGTTGCCCACGTCGGCACGTTCGGCGCGGAGCCACCGAACGTTGCCGCGGCCTCGCACACCGTGAAGTTCTTCTGCTTGTCGACCTTCGAGTCGCGGGGATCGCCGCACACGACGGTGCCGAGCACGCACTCTTGCTTCACGCACGTCGCAGTGTCGCCGTCCTGCTGGCAGACCTCGTTCGAGGCACACGCCGTGTTCTTGTACGACGTGCCGTCGACGCACTCTTGGATGCCCGTGCCCGAGGGCTTGGTGGCACTCGTGGTGCCGCTGCAGACCGAGCCCACGGCGCAGACCTTGCCGCGGCAACGGCCACCTTCACAGTAGGTGCTGCCCTTGCAAGCCACGGTCTCGTAGCCCTTGTCGGTGCCGAGACAGCGCACCGCAGTCTTGTTGTCGAGACAGACTGGACCGTTGTCGCACGACGCCTTCGGGTCGGGCACGCAGTGATCCTTCGCGCAGGTCATGTTCAACAGACACGCGGTCTGCGTCCACGCGGTGCCGTCCTGGTTGCAGACCTTCTCGGTCTTGTCACCCGCGCACGCCTTGGCGCCAGCCGTGCACGCCTGCACGGTGCCTGCACCGCTGCTGAGCTCGCACGTGCCGGTCGCGCTGTTGCACTTTTTGCCGACATCACACGGGTTGAGCGACCACACGCCGCCGTTGATGCAAACCTTCGAGAGCGCATCGCTCACGCATTCCTTGTCACCGGATGTGCAAGTGCCGACGCATGCGGCGACACCTGGCGCTGCGGTCAAACCACTCGCGCTACCCGTCACGCCGCCATCGCCGCCACCGGCGTCGCTCTTGGCTGCCGTGCTGCCACCGCCAGCGTCGGCGCTGCCGCCACTGCCGGGTGCACCGGTCGGAGAGCAACTGTCGCTCGCACCGCACTGGCTGATCAGCCACTCGTTACCATTGGCTGTCGGCACGCAGGTGCGGATCAGAGAATCGGTAACGCACTCGGTGCGGCCACGTTTGCATTCAGTCTTGCAGCCCGCCAGAAGCGCAAAAAGCGCAACGGAGACGCTGACGGTCAACCCGCCCAGACGCATGATCTTCGGCATTGGAATAAGCCCCTTGTTGTCAGTAAACAGGAAAACAGTAAGAACAGCGGCCGAACAGTACGCGCGTACTGCCGGCTAGCCAACTATTCCGAGTGCCGGGATGTCTCATTTGTCGGACAGACGCCTACAGCCCCACCTGCGCGCCCAAAAGGTGGGAGCGTTGTGACGCGTTCCGCGGGCGTTGTGACGCGCTCCGCGGGCTCTGGGCCGGCTCCGCTGGCCCGCCCGCAAGCTCTCCGGGCCAAGTGATCGAATCGGCACGCTTTTCGCTCTCCTTCTTCTTGACTCTTTCAGCTCCCAGCCGTACAAGACACGCCCTTTTTGCGTGCCAGGCGCAGGCCCGCGTCCGTCCGACCTATCCATGTCCGTAGGGGTATGTGTAAGTCGTACGGGATCTCAGCGTAATGACAGGAGTTTCCGTTGCTGGCGTAGCTCAATGGTAGAGCACCTGTTTTGTAAACAGGCGGCTGCAGGTTCAAATCCCGTCGCCAGCTCCACCACCTGAGAGAGCACTGCAACATAGTAGATTTTGTGAACGATTACGGAGGGTTGCCCGAGCGGCCAAAGGGAGCAGACTGTAAATCTGCCGGCTTATGCCTACAGTGGTTCGAACCCACTACCCTCCACCGCCCGATCTCACGACGCGAGAGAAGTTAGGGAGAAGTGCGGGAGTAGCTCAGTTGGCAGAGCGTCAGCCTTCCAAGCTGAATGTCGCCGGTTCGAACCCGGTCTCCCGCTCCCACGACACCTGAACGAACGCAGCGAAAAGCCAGTAGATACCAGTAGATACGAATACGCCCAGGTAGCTCAGTGGTAGAGCACCTCCTTGGTAAGGAGGAGGTCGGGAGTTCAATCCTCCTCCTGGGCTCTGTAACGACACGGACCTTAACGATTTTTGAGAGACGGAGACGGAGGACGCCATGGGCAAAGAAAAATTCGTCCGCACGAAGCCTCACGTGAACGTTGGCACCATCGGTCACATCGACCACGGCAAGACCACGCTGACAGCTGCGATCACCAAGGTGATGGCTGAC
>JADGRE010000354.1 GCA_017881185.1 Pseudomonadota bacterium
GCGCACGCCGGCATGCCGCCACGACACCGATTCGTGCTCCAAGCGCAGCGTCGAATCCGGCGCCCGCCCCACGACGGTGTCCGCCCAAAGCGCCCAGCAACCCCCCGCGTCGCTCTCCAACGCTCCCATGGCACGGAAGGCTATCACGTTTGGGCTAGGTGGCCTGGCCACTGCAGAGAGACGAGCTGCGCGGCATCTGAGCGCAGCCCGCCTACGCACTAGAAGCAACGTGGCCCGCGTCCCGCGCTCGTGCGCCACGACCCAGCTGCTTTGATCGTCGTCGTGAAACATGTTACACAACGTCATGACACGAAGATTGACCGTTCGAGATCTGAGGCTCCATTGGCCCGAGGCTGAGCGCCGGCTCAAGCGAGAAGGCGAGCTGGTCGTGACCCGCGACGGCGAGCCGGTCGCGAGGCTTACTGCGTATCGTCCGGCCCAGGCTTCGAGGCAGCGCTGGTCCGCAGAGCAGCACCTGCAGTGGCTACGCCGAACCTGGAAGAGCGGCACGTCGGCCCCATCCACGGACGAGCTGCTGAACCGGGACCGCAACGCGTGACTTCCGGTTCAGCGCTGTACTTGGACACGAGCTGTTTACTGAAGCTCTTCTTCCCCGAGCCGGAAGCGGCGCGTGTCATCGAGCTTCTCGGCAACGAGTCCGACGTCGTCGTTTCGGAGCTTGCGCTGCTCGAGGCGGAGACTCAGCTAGGGGCGCGTCTGCTCGGCGGGCTCTTGACGAAGTCCAGGCATCAGAAGCTCGCGCGCGAACTTCTGCATACCATGACGCTCGCGCCATTTCGGGTGGCAGAGCTTGCGCCCGACGCCCTTGCGCGCGCGCGCAGTCTCGCCGCCCGCACCCGGGTGCATTGCCGCACGCTCGATCTGCTGCACTTGGCTGCCATGGACGCCGAGCGCATCGAGCGCCTACTGACGAACGATGCGGGCCAAGCGGCGGCTGCCAAGGCACTCGGCTTCACGGTGACGATCCCGCGATGAACGTTTCTGGCCCCTTGCTCCTCGCGATCCCGGTGCGCGTGCTTGAGATCGAATTTTAGCCAGGACGCGTGTACGCTGCGCCGGCGTAGCACGCGAGCCGAACAACTGGCTGAAGCGCACGCCCAGCAAGGGCGGCTACTTCACACGAGCTCGACCTCTTCCTCGTTGCAACTGACGGCCGGCTCGAGCGCGATGTTGGCCGGCGTCATGCGCGCGGCGCGTGGTCCGGTGGTGGCATGCACGTGCCCTGATACAACGATACAACGACAGCTCCGGCTGCTCGGGATCCGGCAGCTCCCAGCTGCTACCGCTCCAGCGCACGCCGGCATGCCGTCGGTTCGCGGGCGATCAGAACGGCGTGCGGTAAGCCAGTTTCAGCAGTAGGGAGGGTTGGTAGGTTACCGTGTGAACGTTCCCCGAGGGGTCATGGATCGCGACGCTCCCCATGTTCACGAGCAGTTGGATCGTGTCCTGATCGAGGAACGCGCGGCGCAGGTCGCGGTTGCTGGGATGGCAATCGGCCGCTTCGCGTTCCAGTGCGGCCGAGAAGTCGCCGCCCTTGAAATGAAGATTGAAGATGCGCTCGTCGGACCTGCCGCTCAGGTTATCCAGCCGCCACCACGAAGGATCCATCTCGCGGGAGCCGCGCACGCCGATGATCTCCGGTACGGCGTTCGCGTCAGCCGCGGCCAGCGGGAAGTAACGCAAGAGCAAGTCCGAAGGCTGGAAGGTCACGACGTCGCGGACGACGTGGGCGCGAGCGATGAAGGTCAGCGGTGTGCTTGGGAATGGCATGGCGACCTCGCAAACTAGGGCTGCAGATTGACGACGAGATCGTTGACCATTCCGGTGCTGAACTGCACCGAGATGGTGATCGGTATCGATGCCGCAAAGAGGGCGGCCAGCTCGATGTCACGTGGATCGGTCGTGGTCAGTTGACCGAGCGTCATCTTGGTGCAGCTGACGCCGTTCGCTGGGTCGATCGTGCCGAACGTCCAGCGATCGATGCGCAGCACGATGTGCTTTCCGCGAGGCGAAACGATGCGGTGTACCGTCCAAGGCACGACACAGATGGTGTTCGAATCGTGTCTCACGTCGGCCACACCCACTCGGCGCGACATCGTGGTCGGATCAAAGGGCATAATTCAGTTCTCCGGTTTGTGCTCGTCAGTTTCGCTGCAACGGTCGGATCAGCTGTGGCACCGGCTCTGCTTGGCTCGAGCTAGCGCCCGTGCCGAGCTGTCCGAAGAAGTTGAACCCCCAGCAGCGCACCGCATTCATATCATCGACCGCGCACGCATGCTGCGCTCCAACGGAGAGCGCCACCACTCTTTCGACCGGCACCTGACTGGGCGTCGTGCTGTCGTGCGGGTTCAAATCGCCACGCTCCCCCTGTCCATTCCCGCCCCAACAATACACCGAGCCGGCGTCGCCGAGTGCGCAGGTGAAGGTAGCCCCTGCGCCGACGGCGATCACGTGGCTCAGGCCAGCGACGGCCGCAGGCGTGCCATCTCCGGCTCCGCTCGCACGACCCAGTTGGCCGTGTTGATTCAGACCCCAACACAGCACCATGCCGCCGCTCACAGCGCAGGTGTGATTGGTGCCCGCGCTGACGGCCGTGACCGGTCCCAGATTCGGCACCAGATGGAGGGTGCTTGATTCCGTCGCGTTCAAGCCGGGGTCACCGAGCCGTCCGTTTGCATTGTTCCCCCAGCACTCGAGAGCGTTGGCGCTCGTGATGATGCACGCGTGGCGGGCGCCGGCGCTCACCAACTTGGCGTCTTCTACCGTGACGAACGAGTCATCCACGGCGAGCACGGGAAACGATGTGGTGTTGGCCGAGTTGCCGTCACCCAAGCGCCCGTTGGCTTCGGAGCCCCAGCACGCGAGCTCGCCCGTGGTTAGCGTGGCGCACGCGAATTGATCGCCGACAGCGACGCTGGTGGCACCTGACAAATTGTTCGCGCCGCTCGGGTCCAGCGCCGGCAACGCAACCGCGCTCGAGCCTGCGCCGGGATCCGAGTTGCCGAGCTGGTTATTGGCATTGTTGCCCCAACAGAACACATCGCCGTTCGCGCCAGCGATCGCGCATGCGCTGTCAAAGCCCGCCGCGATCTGGGTCACGCCGGTGAGGCCCGTGACCTGGGATGGGACTGAGAGGCTACGCGTGCCGTCGTTGCCAAGACGTCCGAGCGCGCCGCGCCCCCAACACGCCGCGCTGCCTTCCTGCGTTGTCGCGCACGAGAAGTTTTCGCCCGACGCGATCTTCGCCACCTCGTCGCACCCCTTTTGTCCGCAGGCGAAGCCGCACGCCGTGTTGCACGCGCGGCAGGTCGTCAGCTGCGTCGCGCGGGTGGTGCAGCCTTGATCGATCGTGCTCGAGCACCAGAGCAGATCAGCGGGACAATCCCCATCCTTGATAAACCACCCGCGAGTGCCGCCGCATGTCACCACCGTGCCAGTGAAGTCAGGCCGCCCGACGAGCGGTGATTGGTTCTTGTCGGCGTCATCGATCAGGCCGTCGCAGTCGTTGTCGATGC
>JADGRE010000043.1 GCA_017881185.1 Pseudomonadota bacterium
GCTGCCAGGCCGTGCACACGCCGCCGAGCGCGAGGTTGTGCTCCACGATGGTGGTGCGAAAGCCGCTCTGCAGCGCATAGCAGCCTGCAGACAGCCCAGTTCGTGCGCCGGTGAGTTGCCGCCCAATCACGAGCATGTTCGCCAGGCTGTTCTCCGCAATCTGCGGCGGCAACGCCAGCTTGAGCAGCAGGTCTTGCCGCCACACCGCGCGCTCGGCTTGCACCTGCAGAGTCGTGCGTACGCCGTTCTGGTGCAGCAGCTCGTAGCGACACATGCGCTCGATGGCTTCGCGCAGCGTCGCGCTGCTGTGCGCGAGGTAGTCGACCACGCTGAACACACCTGGCCGGTAGAACTGCCAGAGCTTGAGACCGAGGTCCGGGTCGCCGCTCTGCTCGATCGCGCCCTGCATGAGCGCGCTCGCCTGCGTCGCGCGCACGCGCGTATCGGGGTTCTTGAGCGCCGAAAGCTCCAGCCCCGCACGAGCGAGCACGGCATCGGTGTCGACACCCAGCGTGCGCAAGCCGAGCACCAGCGGCCACAGCAGCGGCGCCGTGACGTAGTACGCGTTGTCGAGAGACGCAGCCGGCGCGCGCATCTCGCCAAGCTTATCAGAACGGGCCCGTGAGGTTATGCTTGGTGAGCATGCCGACCGACCCCGCGATCGTCGCCGCCCGCGCGCTCATCGCTGCCGCTTCCCGCATCGTGGCGCTGACAGGCGCGGGCATCTCGACCGAGTCGGGCATCCCAGATTTCCGCGGTCCCCAAGGCGTGTGGACCAAGAACCCCGGCGCCGAGAAGCTCGCCACGCTGCAGACCTACATGACCGAGCCCGACCTGCGCCGCCGCGCCTGGCAGGCGCGCCTGCATCACGAGACCTGGGATGCCTTGCCCAACGCGGGGCACGCCGCGCTCGTGGCACTCGAGACCCGTGGTCAGCTGGACACCCTGATCACGCAGAACATCGACGGCCTGCACCAGCGCGCCGGCTCATCCGCGCAGCGCGTCATCGAAATCCACGGCACCATTCACGACGTGGTGTGCATGGCGTGTGGCGACCGTGCACCGATGCAGACGGCACTGCAGCGCGTGCGGGGCGGCGAAGACGACCCCGCGTGTCTGCGCTGCGGCGGCATTCTCAAATCGGCGACCATCTCGTTCGGCCAGTCACTGGTGATAGCTGATCTCGCGCGTGCCGACCGGGCTGCGCGCAGCTGCGACTTGCTGCTGGCCATCGGCAGCTCGCTCAGCGTGTTTCCGATCGCCGCAGTGGTGCCGGCCGCGAAGCGCGCGGGCGCCAAGCTGATCCTCGTCAACGGCCAGGCGACTGCGATGGATGCCCTCGCAGATGTGGTACTGCACGGTCGGATCGGGGAGATCTTGCCGGCGCTGATCACGGAGTGAAGGTCTGCTGCTGCCGGCGTTCACAGCCAGCGCCGACGCGTGTTATCGTGCGCGCATGATGCATCGTGCACTCGTGGGATTTGCGTTGCTGGTGATTGGTTGTGCCAGCCACCCGAAGCATGGCAGCAGCAGCCCAGCCGACGCGCCGGGCAGCGCTCACGACGCAGCGGGGCTCGACGCGAGCCTGGGCACGGACGCGCAGCTCACCGAAGCAGGGATCACAGCTACCGGGGACGCTGCAAGCTCGAATGCGGCCGACGCCGGTGCCACGCGCCACTTTCGCCTGGCCACCACCGGCGCGCAGCTGGTGGTCAGTGGCCCTGCGCTGGGGTTCCAGCTGACCGCTGGCAACGTAATCGAGGACTCGGACGTGGTCTCCGTGCATCAGGAGTTCTACGGCGTCCCCTGGGACAGCTTCGAGGCGAACACCGCGCCACCCGCCGAGTGGGCGAGCCTGATGGCCAGCCTGGCGAGTGCCGCGAAGACCGCGAAGAAGCCCGTGTTTCTTTCGATCAGCATGCTCAACGGCAAGCGTGAGTCACTCGCTGCCAAGACCACCATCATGCAAGGGCAAGTCAAGTCGCAGGACGACTGGTCCACCAGGTGCTACGACTTCGCCAGCGCGCCCGACGCTGCCAGCAAGCGCACGGCGTACCTGCGCTACGTGGCCTACATGGTGGAGCACTTCGCGCCTGCGTACCTGAACGTGGCCATCGAGGTGAACCTGTTCCTCGAGAAGTGCCCGGCTGCGGCAGCGGGGCTCGTCGAGCTCATCAACACCGTATACGCGGCCGTGAAGAAGCAAGCGCCCGCGACCCTGGTGTTCCCGTCGATCCAGATCGATCACCTCTACGGCTACGCCAGCGACAGCTGCGTCGACCAGACCAAGCGCGACGCCTGCTTCGACACCAACTATGCGGCTGTCGCCGGCATCAAGCGCGACCGCTTCGCCATGTCGAGCTACCCTTACATGGCCAACTTCAAGAGCGCAGCCGAGCTGCCTGCCGATTGGTTCAAGCGCGGGGCCGCGCGTGGTGGCGAGATTCCATTGATTGCGGAGACCGGCTGGCCTTCCACCCCGATTGTGGTGCGGGCGAAGGACGGCAAGTGCCTGCCGTACTTCTCGTTCGACGAAGCCACCAGCGCTGCATATCTCGCGCGCGTGCTCGGCGACGCCAAGACGCAGGGCCTCGCGCTCGTGACCTGGTGGTCCGATCGCGACTTGGTCGTGGACAAGCTGATGACCGACTGCCCGTGCAGCTTCGACGCCACCTGGTGCAGCGTGCTCGACATCTTCCGCGGACCGGCTACGGCTGGCACCACCGACACCCAGCTGCTGGGCGAGCTGCTCCTGAAGGTGTTCGGCACGATGGGCATACGCCACTACGACGGCACGCCGAAGCCGATGCACTACGCGCAGTGGACGGCCGCGCGCAAGTTGCCCTACGCGCCGTAACCGCGGCGCACACAAGCCTCGAGCAAGCTGATCAGCGTCGGGTCGGCCACCAACGCTTCGGTCGACAAGCGCGCGCGGCGCGACCAGGCCGGCAAGCGTGCATCGGCGAAACCCGGCACATTGAGCGGCTCGGTTTCCAGGCACAAGTCGTCGAGCGACACGGCCGTGAGCACGGCGCGTGAGCCGGCCAGCACGCGCAAGAGCGCGTTGATCAGCTCCGGCAGCGAGCTCTGCATGCGCTCCGCCTGCCAGCCGTGAGTTTCGAGCAGGTGCAAGAGCCTACGCTTGGCGTCTTCGCGCTCCGCTTGCGCCGCCTGCCAGAGCGCTGGCTCGCGCAACCCACCCAGCTCACGCGTCGCCAAGAGATCCGTGCCTTGCCAGAAGCCAGCGATGGGCGGCAAGTCGTGCGTGTTCACCGTAGCGAGCGCGCCTTGCGCATAGCGCTCGGGCGCAGTGAAGCTGCCGTCGTGCTCGTGCTCGAAGTACAGCACCTGCGAGCGCAGCATGCCGAGCTCGGCCATGCGCTCGCGCAGACCCAGCGGCACGAGGCCCAGGTCTTCGCCGACGATCAGCGTCTGCGCGCGCTCACTCTCGAGTGCCGCAATGCCGGCGAGCTCTTCGAAGGCACAGCGTACGTACGCGCCTTGCGAAGCGGGCACACCGTCGGGCACCCAGAACTGACGTAGCAGACCCATCACGTGGTCGATGCGCAGCATGCCGTGGTGACGCATGGCTTGCCGGCACAGCGCGCTCCAGTACTCGTAGCGACCGGCACGCAACGCCGCGGGTAGGAGAGGCACGAGGCCCCAGCTCTGGCCCTGCGCGCTATACGCATCCGGCGGTGCACCCAGACTCACGCCCGAAGCAAAGAGCTGCGGCTGCGACCACAGGTCACTGCTGCCCGGAGCGTTGCCCACCGCGAGATCGCCATAGAGACCGATGCGCATGCCAGCCGCGCGTGCGGCTGCTTGAGCCGCACCCAATTGTCGGTCCAGCTCGAACTGCAAGTAGCAGTGAAACGACACCGCCTTGGCCAGCTGTGCGCGCGCTTGGGCCGCAGCCGCACCGCGCGGATCTCGCAGCTCGGCAGGAAAGCGGCGCAGATCGAAGCATGGTGTGAGCGTGCCACCGAGTTGCTCTCCCAGCGCACAAAACAAGGCAAAATCGCTCAGCGCCGAGCCTTGCTCGGCCAGGAACGCCGCGTAGTGTCGGTCGCGCTCCGTTCCCTTGCCCAGCTGGCGCGCAGTGAATTCCTCGTGCAAGAGCACGAGCACCGAGCGCTTCGCCTCCCAAGCCGCTGCGTAGTCCAGGCGTGGTCGGCTGCGTAGCTGTTCGAGCGTGGTCTGCAACGCCGCCGAGCCGAGCCTCTGCCGCGCAGCAGTGCAGCTGACGAGCTCCGGCACGCTGCCGAGCTCGAGGTAGATCGGGTTGCGGTACAGTCGACTGAGCGGGAAGTACGGGCTCACGACCGGCGCGTGATTGTCGACCGCATGCAGCGGCTGAGTGCCCACGAAATCGGCGCCGCCACCAGCGGCAGCGCGGATAACGCTGCCGAGGTCGCCCAGATCGCCCACACCAAAACCGCCCTGGCGATGCAACGCATAGAAGTGCGAGATCACGCCGAAGCCGCGGCGTTCGCCCAGCGCTTGGCTGGTGCCGTAGCCCGAGTGCGGCGTGATGATCAGCCGCTGCGTAGCTTCGAGCTGCAGCGCACCGTCGAGCTGACAGCGCAGCTGATGATAGCCCGCTGACAAGCGAGCCGCCGCAGGCACGGGCAGTCGCAGCACGTCGCCCTGCACGTGCGCACGTCCCTCACTCACCAGCACGGCGCCAGCTTCCGACGTGAGCTCGATGCGATACTCCACCGTGCCGCGACCCTTGGCGCCCAAACGCAGCGCGAGCGCGCCGAGCGCGTCGGCACCCACGGGCAGCACGCTGACCTGCGGCAGAAGCTCAGTACTCCGCTCCGTCTCCAACCGTTGCAGTGCCGCCCTCGCGCTCGCGCCGCTGTTGGCATCGATCCCCATGGCCGCAAGCAAAGCCACGCGGGTGTCGTCGTCGGTGCTTCGCAGACTACCGTCGTAGGCTCGGTAGCTGCCGACGATGCCGTGAGCGCGCGCGAGCGCACGCAGGCTTTGCCTGTCGGCCGCGAGCCTGCGCACCCCTGGCCGCACCGGTAGCTCGAGCACCAGCAGCGCGTGCGCAGGCAGCGCAAGCTCGACGCCGGTCTCGATCTTCTCGCCCGCAACTTCCGGGCGCGCCGTGTCGAGCAACACCCGATAACCTTCTGCAGCCAATGGCGGCAACGTGAAACGCAGCTCCTGCCAGCCACCATTGACCAGCACCAAGAGTCCATCCGCCGGCTCGTCTGGGTCGCAGCCCATCAGCCACATCCCCAGCGAGTGCTGGCGCGGATCGTTCCAGGCGTTGTCGGCGAGCTCGACTCCGTCGGCACGCAGCCAGCTGACGTCTTTGTGGCCGTGCACCACCCGGCCCGTGTGGTGCCGGCGCGGCCGTAGTGCATCGTGTTGTGCGCGCAGCGCGAAGGCGCGTTGCGCGAACGACAAGAGCGCCTGCTCCCGCGCTGAGCTCAACGCCGACCAATCGACCCAGCTGCAGGCGTTGTCCTGCCCGTAGGCGTTGTTGTTGCCGCGCTGCGACTGACCAAGCTCGTCGCCCTGACGCAGCATGGGCACACCAGCAGAGCACGCCAGCGTCGCCAGCATCGAGCGCGCCAGCTTGTCGCGCAGCGCGTTGATCTCCGCGCTGTCGGTCGGACCTTCCTGGCCCCAGTTGCGGCTCGCCTCGTCGTCCGAGCCATCGCGACCTTCCCAGCCGTTGTCGGTATTGTGCTTGCGGTCGTAGCTGCACAGGTCGCGCAATGAGAACCCGTCGTGCGAGCAGACGTAGTTGATGCTCTCGAGCGGCGTGCGTCCCGCAGCTGCAAACAAGTCGGCGCTGCCCGACAGCCGCGTGGCCATGCGCCCGCGCTGCCCACTGTCGCCGCGCCAGAAGCGCCGCACCTCGTCGCGGTAGCGGTCGTTCCACTCCTGTACGCCGTGCCCAAAGCCACCGGTGCAATGTCCACCCGGACCCACGTCCCACGGCTCCATGATGAGCTTCACCCCTGCGAGCACCGGATCTTGCGCGAGCATCGCGAAGAACCCGCCGTGCAGGTCGACGTCGTCGCCATAGCGCCCCAGGCTCGGCGCAAGATCGAAGCGAAAGCCATCGACGCGCATCTCTTGCACCCAGTAGCGCAAGCTGTCCATGACTAGGCGCAGCGTCTGCGGGTGCTCCAAGTGCAGGCTGTTGCCGCAGCCGGTGGTGTCCAGGTAACGCCGGCGATCGCTCGCGTCGAGCCGGTAGTACACCGCGTTGTCCACGCCGCGCAGACACAGCGTGGGCCCCAGCGCATCGGCCTCGCCGGTGTGGTTGTAGACGACGTCGAGGATCACCTCGATGCCGGCGCGGTGCAGCGCGCGCACCATCGTCTTGAATTCGCTCACCTGCTCGCCGAGGCTGCCGCCGCTGGCGAAGCGTGCGTCCGGCGCGAAGAAGCCCAGCGTGTTGTAGCCCCAGTAGTTGGACAGGCCTCGCTCCACGAGAAAGCGCTCGCTGTAGCTCTGCTGCACTGGCATGAGCTCCACGGCCGTCACGCCGAGTGAACGCAAATGCGCGAGCACCGGCTCGCTGCCGAGGCCGAGGTAGCTGCCACGCAGCTCCGGTCGCAGCTCCGGATGCAGCTGGGTGAGCCCCTTCACGTGGCATTCGTAGATGAGGCTGTCTCGCCAGGCATGCGCCGGGGACGCGTCGCCTTGCCAGTCGAAGCTCGGGTCGATCACCACGGCGCGCGGCGCGACCTCGGCACTGTCGTGCAGGTCCGGGTCGCGATCGTGTATATCGTTGGCGTTGTAGCCGTGCAGCAGTGGATGCCAGCGCCCTGCCCGATCGATGGCGCGTGCGTATGGATCGAGGAGCAATTTGTGCGGATTGAAGCGATGACCCTGCTCCGGCGCGTACGGACCATGCACTCGATAGCCATAGCGTTGCCCCGGCCCCACACCGGGCAGGTACCCGTGCCAGACATGCCCGCTGCGCCCCGGCAGCGCGACGCAGGCCGATTGGCGTTGCGCGTCGTCAAACAAGCACAGCTCCACACGGGTCGCGTGCTCGGAGTACAACGCGAAGTTCGTGCCCGCTGCGTCCCAGCGCGCGCCCTGCGGGCTCGGGCGGCCTTCGAGCACGCAAGTGATGTCGGCGGGGTAGCGCAACATGGGATGGCCGGTGTAAGGATACGCTTAAGCGCTGCCGGTTGGATGCCCAGACTAGCGACAACTAACCACACACGAGGCTCGCACCATGACCGACCTGCGTGATCGACTGCTGCGCCTGTCGCGCAACCTGTGGTGGAGCTGGAACGATGACCTCAACGGCATCTTCCGGGCCATCGACCGCGAGCTGTGGCGCGACGTCAACCACAACCCGGTCGAGTTCCTCAACCGCATCTCGGACGAATCGTTCGCGAGCAAGGACAGCGACGCCAGCATCCTGGCGCAGACCATCCGCGCCGAGAAGCACCTCGACGACTACGTGCGCAGCCAGCGTCACTGGACGAGCTGGAACGCACCGGCCCTGACTTCGTGTCCCGTCGCGTACTTCAGCTTCGAGTTCTGCATTCACGAATCGCTACCTATCTATTCCGGTGGGCTCGGCGTGCTCGCTGGAGATCACCTCAAAGCGTGCTCGGATCTCGGCGTGCCAGCGTACGGCGTGACGCTGCTCTACCGCGAGGGTTACTTCAACCAACAGCTCGACCAAGACGGCCAGCAGCTCGAGCTCTACAAAGCGCTCGACGTCAACAGCGTGCCCGTCGAGCCCGTGCTCGGTGACGACGGCGCCGTGCTCACGGTCGAGGTACCGGTTGCATCCTCCACGCTCATCGCGGAGATCTGGCGTGCGCACGTGGGCCGCTGCGAGCTCATCCTGCTCAACCTGCGCGAGCCCGAAGACAACCCGAGCATGGCCCGCGCGTTTCGCTTGTACGGTGGCGACAAGGACACGCGCATGCTGCAGGAGCTTGCGCTCGGCGTCGGCGGCTACCGCGCGCTGCGCAAGCTCGGCGTACGCCCGGGTGTGCTGCACTTGAACGAAGGCCACTGCGCGTTCGCCACGCTCGAAGCCATCGCCGAACGCATGGAGCGCACCGGCATGCCCTTCGACGAGGTGGCCGACGAAGTCGCGGAGTCCACGGTCTTCACCACGCACACACCGGTCGCAGCCGGACACGACTTCTTCGATCCGGCGCAAGCGCTGCACTACCTCAAACCGTTGCAGCAGCGCCTGGGTCTGTCGGATCACGAGCTGCTCGGCCTCGGCCGCGTCAATCCGCAGAACCCGAACGAAGAGTTCTGCATGACCGTGCTCGCGCTCAAGCTCTCGCGACGCGCCAACGCAGTGAGCTCGCTGCATGGCGTCGTGTCGCGGCGCATGTGGCAAGGCTTGTGGCCCGATCGCCGCACCTCCGAGGTCCCCATCGGCCACATCACCAACGGCGCGCACGTGGATACCTGGCTCGCCAACGAGTTCGCGCAGCTCTACGCCGACTGCCTCGGCTCCGACTGGCGCGACCATGTGTGCGACCCGTTGCGCTGGCGGCGCATCGAGAACCTCGACGAGTTCCAGCTGTGGAACATCAAGGTGATCTTGAAGCAGCGCCTGCTCGAGTTCGTGCGCCACCGCCTGCGCACGCAACGCCAGCGCCTGAACGACCCAACACCCTTGCCCAAGCTACGAACCGATGTGCTCACCATCGGCTTCGCGCGCCGCTTCGCTTCGTACAAGCGCGCCACACTGCTGTTCCACGACTACGAACGCGTGAAGCGTCTGCTCACCGACCCGGAGCGACCGATTCAGATCTTGTTCGCCGGCAAGGCCCACCCGGCCGACGAACCCGGCAAAGGCTTGATTCGCCAGCTGCACGAGCTCAGCCAAGACCCGGTGCTGCGCGATCACGTGGTGCTGCTCGAAGATCACGAGAAGAACCTGAGTCGGCACCTGCTCGAAGGGTGCGATCTGTGGCTCAACAGCCCGCGCCGGCCGCTCGAGGCCTGTGGCACCAGCGGCATGAAAGCCGTGTTCAACGGCACGCTCAATTGTTCCACCCTCGACGGCTGGTGGGACGAAGCCTACGACACGCGCAACGGCTTCGCCTTCGGCGACGGCATGGTGTACGCCGATCCCGCACGCCAGGACGAGCAAGACGCGCAAGCGCTGCTCGAAGTGCTGAGCACGCGCGTGCTGCCGCTGTTCTATCAGCGCGACGGCCAACACATCCCCATGGACTGGCTACGCATGGTGAAGCACGCGCTCAAGACCTTGGCGTGGCGCTACAACGCAGACCGCATGGTGATGGACTACACCCGGCACATGTACCTGCCCGCGTCGAGAACGCAGACGGCGCGCGTCCTGGTGTGAGCCGACTCCGAGTCGATGTTCGCCGAGATCTTCGTGCAATTCCGCGGATCATCACGCGCAACCCAGCGTGTAACACTCACCTACTTCCCGAGACAGGCCTTGCGACTGCTGCCGGGGTGCCTATGTGAGCTTGCGCCTGGTCATCTGCCAGCTTGCGTGTGTGGTGTGCGATCGCGCGCTTCCGTCACTCGCTTGAAACAAAGCCCTGGTAAGTTGTGAATCCGGACTTACGCTCTGCCTCCGCTGCCGCTCCCCCCATGACTCGTTCCATACCGGCCATCCCACTTCGCGCTCAAGGCGCAGATGCACCCAGCGCGGTCGAACCCCGCTCCGACACCTTCGAACCCCGCAAGGCGCGCGCGCCCGAGCCAGCGCTGCTCGAAGAGGTCGAACAGGAGATCGACAGCGCGGCGCACCGTCGTCTGGGCATCCCCGAGCGCACGCAGTTTCATTTCTTGTCGTTCGAGGGGCCCGATGCCTACAGCCGCATCGGTGGGCTCGAGACGCGCGTCAGCGGCTTGTGCGAAGCCCTGGTCGCAGCAGGACACGAGACGCATCTGTGGTTCGTCGGCGATCCGGCGCTGCCCGGTCACGAAGTGCGCGGCGACCTGCACCTGCACCGCTGGTGTCAGTGGCTGAGCAAGCACCACCCGATCGGCGTCTACGACGGCCAGTATCGGAAGGCACCCGAGCTCGCGGCGTCGCTGCCGCCGGTCTTGATGCGCGAGCACCTTTTGCCGCACCTGCTCCTGGGCGGGCGCGCCGTGATCATGGCCGAAGAGTGGCAGACCGCGGACGCAGTGTTTCACGTCGATCAGCTGCTGCGGCAGGCCGCGTTGCGCGATCGCGTGAGCATCTTCTGGAACGCCAACAACGTGTTCGGCTTCGATCAGATCGACTGGGTGCGCATGCACAAGGCCGCCACCGTCACCACCGTCAGCCGCTACATGCGGCAGCTGATGGCGGCATCCGGCGTCGAGGCCATCGTGATTCCCAACGGCCTGTCGCCCGACGTCTACCTGCCACCCGATCGCTCCGCCGTGACGCAGCTGCGCCGCAACTTTGCCGGCCGCGTGGCCATCACCAAGATGGCGCGCTGGGATCCCGACAAGAACTGGCTGGCCTCGGTGCGCATCATCAGCGAGCTCAAGCGCCTGGGGCGTCGCCCGCTCTTCATCGCGCGCGGTGGCCGCGAGCCGTATGGCCAGCAAGTGCTCGCGGCGCTGGAAGCCGCCGGCCTGCACGTGGTCAACCGCGACAACCCGCAGGGCGACCTGCGCGGTATGGTGGCCTCGCTCGCCGACAACGCCAACGTCGACGTGATCAACCTCACGAGCTACGTCGATCCCGACAGTCGCCGCGCACTGTTCCGCGCTTCCGACGTCGTGCTCTCCAACAGCGCCAAGGAGCCTTTCGGCTTGGTCGGTCTCGAGGCCATGGCCGTCGGGGGTGTCACCTGCACCGGTTGCACGGGCGAGGACTACGCCATGCCCGGCCGCAACGCCATCGTGCTGCAGACCACCGACCCTTCTGAGTTCGTGAGCTTGTACCTGCAGCTGCGCTCCAACCCGGTGTACGAGAGCCTGATGCGCAAGGCCGGCCGGGCCACCGCGCGGCACTACGCCTGGCCCGAGGTCGTTCGCACCACGCTCGCGCCGCGCTTGGGGCTTTCCATACCAGAGGTCGAGCTGTCACCCTCTTGAGCCCATGCACGAGGGCACACCCGTGACCGGCTCACGCCTGACCAGCGACGACTTGCACCTCTACAACGAGGGCACGCACTACCGGCTTTACGACAAGCTCGGTGCACACCTCGTCACGCAAGCGGGCCGCAACGGCACGCACTTCGCGGTCTGGGCGCCCAACGCCGAGCAAGTCACGGTGATGGGCGACTGGAACGGTTGGAACCGCAGCTCGCACGTGCTGCTGCCGCGCGGCAGCTCGGGCATCTGGGAAGGCTTCGTTCCGCAAATCGGCCAGGGCGCGCACTACAAGTACCACGTCGTCTCGCGCGTCACGGGCCGCGGGGTCGACAAAGCCGACCCGTGCGGCTTCCACCACGAAACGCCGCCCCACACCGCATCCGTCGTGTGGCCACTGGACTACGCGTGGAACGACGCGCACTGGATGGAGACGCGCGCACGCAAGCAGACGCTGGATGCACCGCTTTCGATCTACGAAGTGCACCTCGGCTCGTTCATGCGCATGCCGGAGCAGGCAAACCGGTGGCTCAGCTATCGCGAGCTTGCACCGAAGCTGTGCGAGCACGTGCTGCAGCTGGGCTTCACGCACGTCGAGCTGATGCCGGTCATGGAGCATCCGTTCGCGGGCTCGTGGGGCTATCAAGTCACCGGCTACTTCGCGCCCACCAGCCGTTACGGCACACCGCAAGACTTCATGTACCTCGTCGACTACCTGCACCAACACGGGGTGGGTGTGATCTTGGACTGGGTTCCCGCGCACTTCCCCACCGATGAGCACGGCCTCGGCGACTTCGACGGCACGCACCTCTACGAGCACGCCGACCCGCGCTTGGGCTTTCACCCCGATTGGAAGAGCTACATCTTCAACTACGGCCGCAACGAGGTGCGCTCGTTTCTGATCTCGAGCGCGCTCTTGTGGCTCGACAAGTACCACATCGACGGCCTGCGAGTGGACGGGGTGGCCTCGATGCTCTACCGCGACTACTCACGACAACCGAACGAGTGGCTTCCGAACGCGCACGGGGGTCGCGAGAACCTCGAAGCCGTGAGCTTCCTGCAAGACTTCAACCGCGCCGTCTACCACTTTCACCCCGACGTGCAGACCATCGCCGAGGAATCTACCGCGTGGCCGATGGTGTCGCGACCCACCTACCTGGGCGGACTCGGCTTCGGGCTCAAGTGGGATCTGGGCTTCATGCACGACGCGCTCGACTACTTGAGTCGCGATCCGGTGCACCGCAAGTACCACCACAACGAGCTGACCTTCCGCTCGCTGTATGCGTTCCACGAGAATTTCGTCTTGCCTTTTTCGCACGACGAAGTGGTGCACGGCAAAGGCTCGCTGCTCGCGAAGATGCCCGGCGACGAATGGCAGAAGTTCGCGAACCTGCGCTTGCTGCTCGCGTATCAGTACGCGCAGCCGGGCAAGAAGCTGCTGTTCATGGGCTGCGAGCTAGGTCAGTGGAACGAGTGGAACCATGACAGCAGCATCGACTGGCACCTGTGCGCGCAGCCGTTGCACGCCGGCGTGATGGCGTTGGTTGCCGACCTCAACCGCCTGCACAAGGGCGAGCCCGCCCTGCACGAGCGTGACACCGACGGGCGAGGCTTCCATTTCATCGAGGCCAACGACACCGAGCAGAGCGTGCTGGCGTTCGTGCGCTGCGGCCATGACGACCGTGAGCGCGTGATTGCAGCGTTCAACTTCACGCCGGTGCCGCGCCATGGCTACCGCATCGGCGTGCCGAACGCTGGCGCGTGGACGGAGCTGCTCAACACCGACGCAGCGGTGTACGGCGGTGCAAATCAAGGCAACCTCGGGCGCATCGAGGCGCACGCCGTGGCACACGGCTCGCACCCTGCCTCGCTCACGCTGACCTTGCCGCCGCTGGGCGCGGTGTTTCTCAAAGCCCCGCGCTAGCGCGGGGCGTGTGAACCAAACCCCCGCGCTAGCGCGGGGCGTGTGAACCAAACCCCCGCGCTAGCGCTGCCGAATCGCCTGCAGGTGCTCGTCTGGATCACCGCCCCAGAACGCGAGCAGCTGCGTAGGGCGAGCGTCCGAGTACACGAAGTAGAAGTGGTGCGGGAAGAACAAGTGCTTGATGGGCGAGGCCAACCACAGGTCCACGACCGCAAGCTCTTCACCGAAACGCAGCTGCGCCGCAGGCAACGGATAACCTTGCGCGAAGCGCGTGAGATCGCGCGTGCGCAAGACCCTGGCGCACACGCGGTGCAGCGCCCCGTCGGGCAAAAGCAGATCGAACTCGAAGGTGTCGATGTGAGCGCGCACCGCGACCGGCAGCACCATGCCCACGATCTCGAGCGGAATGGCATCGGCGGGGTAGTCGAAGCTCGTGGTCTTCACACCGCGCCCGGCGCGCCAGGTGTTGCGTATCAGGGTCTTGCCGTCGGCGCTGACGCGCGCCGTCACGCGTCGCCAGTCGAAGACAGCCTTGAGCTTATCGGTGAACGCAAAGCCCATCGCGTCATCGATCGACCGATACAGCTCGAGCGAGGTGTCGAGCGAGCGCAAGCGCAACGCAGGCGTGAGCGTGACCGTGGAGTGCAGGTGCCAGGGCTGCGGCAGATCGACGAGGCGTCCGGTGTGCGGGTGCTTGGCGCGCGTGTAGATGCGATCTTGCTCGACATGCAACGTCCCGTCGGCCTGGCGCTCGATGCGCTCGCTGCCGTCTCCGAATAAGAGACCATCGCGTACGGCAGCGCGGGCTTCGCTCGATTGATAGAGCGAGCTGAGCGCGCGCGCGCCGCGGACGCGCTCGAAGAGCAAGTCGAACGCCGCGCCGGTGCTGCTCCACGTGAGCAGCGCGATGACGAGAGCAGCGAGCTGAGTCTGGCGTCGCATGCGATTGCGCATGTCAGGATACGCGGGGGGTCGACGGGTGTCGATGCGTCTTGGTCGACAACTGCGTGGTGCGGGTGGACTGCGTACAATCCACGGCATACCGTGCGCTCGATGCTCCGAATCGTTCCGCTCTTGCTCTTGTCGGTCGTTGCATGCGGCACCACCCTCACGGCGCCACTGCCGCGCAAGACGACGGTGGTGACCGGCGCGCTCGGCGGACCGATGTTGCTGTTCGGTGGCGCGCCCGTGCCCGTGCCGCTCAGCACGGTCGGCGTGGCCCACGGCGTCAGCGATACGGTGAGCGTGCGCGGTGAGCTGCATCCAACAGCTGCAGCGTTCGGCGTGGCCGGCCTGAACCTCGGCGTCATCGTGCACCCGCTGGCAGCGCAGCGCGCGCTGTTCACTTTGGGCTGCGACGCTTACGGATTCGACAATGGCCGCGACGCCGTGCTGCTCGCGGACCCGTGGCTCGCGAGCCGCGCCACGCTCTGGTCCTGGTTTGCGTTGAGCGGCGGTGCACATCTGCCCACGCGCGTGGCCGCGTCGTCGAAGCAGCTGCGTGAGCTCTCTGCCTTTGCGCCCACGCTCTTCGTGCAGCCTGCATTCCTGGTCGGGCGCTGGGAGTTGGCGGTCGAGCTGCGTTGGTATGCGCTCGCCAGCTGCGGGTCGTGTGCCGCGCCCGATTGGGTCAGCCCTGCCGATCACGGGGCGCTTGGTGTGGTGCTCGGTGCCAGCTACCGGATCGCAGGTGCACCATGAGGTTGCGCACGCTCTGTCTCACGTTGCTCGCGGCGCTGTTGGCCTGCGCCACGCTCGACTCGTTCCTCTACAACCCGCAGCACGTGGATCACTACGCGCTCGCCTATCCGCCCTCGGTGCCCCAGGCCTGGCGCGTTCCCGCGGCACTGCGCCGCGAGCTCACGCTGCAAGCCGACGACGCGACACCCGTCTACGCCGTGATGCTGCTGCAACCGCCCGCCGTACGCGCGCTGTGTCCGACCGTGCTCTATCACCACGGCAACAAGTCGGGCATCGACGAGTATTGGGTGCGCGTCTCGCACCTGTGGTCGCTGGGCGCCAACGTGCTGATCTACGAGTACCCCGGCTACGGCCGTGCCTCAGGCACGCCCACGGAACAAGGCATCTACCGCAACGCTCTGGTGGCGCTGCGTTATCTGCACGGCCTCGGCGCGGAGATCGATCAGCAGCGCACCTTCCATTACGGCTACTCGCTCGGGGGCGGCCCCGCGCTTGAAACCGCCAGAAACGGCGGGCCCTACGCCGGACTCATCACCGAATCGATCTTCGCATCCGTCGCCGCGCTGGTGGCTGACGGCTCGCTGGTGGTGCCGGCAAGCTTCGTGAGCCACGAAGACTTCGACAACCTCGGCAAGATCGCCGCTGCCGCCCGCGCATCCAAGCTCGGAGTGCTGCTCATGCATGGCAGTGCCGACGACTTCGTCGACCCGAAGTACCTCGATCAGCTCGACGCTGCGATCGGGTCCGCTGCGCCGCGCTACAAGGTGCTCGTGCCCGGCGCGAGCCACACCAGCGTACCCGATTTTCGCGGATACGACGCAATGGTGCGCGAGTTCTTGCAGCAGTAGCGGCAGGCCGCCGCGCTCGATGCGGATCTTCTCAAGGCTGATCCGCCCACTCGCGGATCTTCCGCTTGAGCTTCTCCTCCGCCTTCTGCTCCACGACGTTCCAGTCCTCGTCGGGTTCGGCCTCGGCCCACTGCTGGATCTTGCGTTTGAACTTCGCTTCCACCTTGCGTGAGATCTCCTGCCACTCGGCGTCGCTCAGCTTGCGCTTGCGCGAACGCGTGACGCTCCGATGACCCCAGAGCATGGTGACCCCGATGAGAAAGCCGAAGTCGTACCAGCCGCCGGTATTGTCGACTTCGTAGACCTTCACGCCGTGGTTCCAGATGCCGAGGATCAAGGTCACGCACGAGATGATCCCGTGCCACACGCCCACCCAGAAGCCAGCCGGGGTCTTGCTCGTGAACTGCGGGTCGCCCGCGGCACACCCCGCGACCAGGATGATCGCGAGAAAACACCACGGAATCGCCCGGCGGGCAGCGTTCAGAGTGCGATTCTGCATGACGAACCCCTGGAGCAGCAGGCAACCCCGGCGTGAGCCGCCAGCGCACGCGAGGCACGGAGGCGAGGCACGGAGATTTCCGCGGCGGCATGGAGAAAGTATCCACTCGGAGTCGCATGTCGACCCGCCGCCGAACCGCAGCGCGCCTCAACTCACCGCCGGATCAAGAGTCCACTCCCAAGTCCGCGCGCTCAACCAACGGTCACGAGACCCTGCTCATCTGCAGGTTAGATGCGTCCGACGGCCATGGCAGCGTCCCGAGCGCAGCGCTCGCAGCGTATCCAGCTCCAACTGCTGGCCTGTACCTCGTCGCGACCAATCGCACGCTGACGCATGCTGGTGGCTACACATTCGGTTTCTTCGCCGAGTCCAGCCAGAGTTGGAGCAGCGGGTCGGACAGGTTCACCGCGCTGGTGAGCTTCGACCCGTGAATCGTGAAGGAGAGCGTCGCGCTCGCGTTCGTGGCTTGCGCTTCGGCTCTCCGCGGGAGAAGCCTCGCATGCGCGTCGCCGGGCCGCGGCCCGGCGCAGACACGTGGTCCAGGACACCACGAGCAGGGCGTGGCGGCTGCGGCCGAGTGAGCTGGGAAAGACGCTCCAGCAGAGTCGGCGCCGCAGAAAGCTTCCGGTGCAGACTGGGTGGCGGCGAGCCTGGGTGTTTCGGGGCCGCTGATTTCACGCGCAGCGGTGCGTCAGGGCGTCGCTGCGTACAGGTTGGAGCACAGTGACCGATCCTGCAGCGAGATGGCGCACGGATACGCCCGATCGTAGATGTAGTCCGCGCATTCGTTGACGGTCTTGAAGCGCCCGTTGGTCAGCGCCGACACCTGCGCATCGCTGACGCACTGGGCGCCGGCGGCGAGCGCCGGAAAGACGGCCGGGTCGCAGCTGTGGAAGTAGTTCGCCGCAGCCTTCCAGCGCTCGCAGCCGGTGCCCGACGTCGGGTGCGACCAACTCTTCACGATCTCGAAGGTGCAGTGAACGTAGCGGTAGTACTCCGATTGCTTGCCCGGCGAAGTCTGCCACTGCGTGCACTGTCCGCGCTTGCTATCGATGAAGCTCGTACACAGATCGATGCTGGTGAGATCGGCGATGTCGTTGCTCGCAGGTGCGGCCTTGGCGGCGTCGGCGACGGCTTGATCCGTCTTGCACACGATGTCGTCGTCGCTCTGCACCGGCGGATACACCAGCGAATTGCAGCTGGCGTAGACCTTGACGGCGACCTTCCAACGATCGCAGGCCGTCTCGGTGTGATCGCTCTGGCAAGCCGCGATGCTGAACCCGAGCAACACGGCCAAGCGAGTAGAGGCATCGAACATGGCTCGTAGGTCCGTCCCGAACGGTGGATGCGGCAAGTGCAACGTGGATCAACCAGTGTGCGTACCTACCTCATTACACCGGTTCTTGGCGGTGTCACAGAAAAAAGCAGCCGGGGCAGCGAGCCACACGACCCTCAAGATCGCACGCGTCGCGTACAGGATGCCAGTGGCGACTTGCGCTCAGCGATCGTGGCGAGACGCTGGAAGAGGAAGTTCGGCGTCTGTGTCGCGAGACGCGCGGCTCACAACGGGTGCTGCTGCCGCATCCCTCGGTAGCCTACCAGCGCCTGAGACGCATAGGATATCTTGCGTCAACTGGACCACGACCACGGTCTATGCGGCTTACGCACCTGCATCGCGACGCGCTGCGGCAGCGTTACCCACCGAGCGGCTTGGATCTACGGCGTCGCTGGCGCCTTCAAGCGCTCTTCCACGGCGGCGCGCAGTGCCTTGAGCCCCGCGCGGTCCCCGATGGTCAGTGCTTCTTGTGTGCTGGCGTGCTCGACGTAGAACTGTTCCAGCGCCAAGAGCGCGCCCGCGCGATTGCCGCTCGCGCAGTGCAAGATCACCGGCAGCGCACCTTCTGCATGCAGCGCTCGGCCAAGCTCACTCGCCTTGGCTTCGGTCAGGTCTTCGGCGCCGTGCACTGGGATCGACACGAAGCGCAGGCCGAGCTCGCGTGCCAGCGTCCCTTCGGTCGCCGTTTCTCCGTCCGGCAACAAGCTGATCACCGTTCTGTAGCCTGTCGCGTGCGCCTGGCGCAGCTGCGCTTCGCTGGGCTGCCCGCCGGTCACGATGCCGGGCAGTGGTTGCTGTGCGTTGGGAATGGCGACCAGAGCAGCGGCAACTGGCGCTGCCGCCGGCGTCTCATTGCCGGACGCGGCTTCGCTCGCAGGCGTGGCGCCGTGGCCGGCGCGAGGCGCCGCGCAGGCGAGCAGACAGGTCGTGAGCAGACAAAGCAGTTTGCGCATAACAGAGCTCCAGCGTTCGAGTGGCCGCGCGACCGACCCTAATTAGATACGCACGCTCTGGGCGCCGGCGAGGCGCGCGTCACGCGCTCGATTGCGTGACCAGCTTGCGCGCGTACGTCAAACACAAGGCACGCGCGTTTGCGTCATTGACCGATCAGGGCTATGAGCGACGCACTCACGCCGAGTCACGCAAACCGGTGCGAGCACGACGCGCACGCTCGAGAGCAGCGGATCAACCGCACACTGTGACGCGCGCATTGCCCGTTGAAGCACTCGCTTTGTATGGCTGCGCACTCGAGCCAGACTGTCGACAGCCAAGCGCATGGGTTATGTTGCGCGCCGTCGGCGGGGGAGCAGACGTTCTGTATCCGACGCGCCGCAATCAAAGGAGCTCGCCCATGTTCGTGATCCGAAGCATCGCGCAGGCACAGTCCGGTCGTCGTGACGAGGCCGTGGCACTCATGAAGGAATTCGCCGCGGAGAGCCGCAAGGAGCTCGGACAGCCCGAGGCACGCATTCTGACGGGCTCGATCGGGCCCACGGACAGCACCGTGGTGATGGAGTCCGTGGTCAAGAGCCTGGCGGAATTCGAGCAGGGCCTCGAAGCCACCAACAAGTGGGCCGGCATGCAGCGCTACGGCAAGAAGTTCGCCGAGCTCTTCATTTCCGGGACCCACCACTTCGAGATCTATCGAATCCATCCGTAGCCACACGCTGACGCCCCCAGGTGCGCGCGGTCAACGCAAGACGTAGGCCGCGCCGCCGTTCAGGGGGTTGTCGCTGGTCTGGTCGCCGCCGATGCCTCAGGTCGTTGCGTTGGGCTTGCACCACCGTAGCGGCCTACGTTGCTGCTGACGACCAAGCGCTACGCCGATCGACGAGGATTGGGTGCGCGTCTAATCGTGCTGCGCCTGCGTGCTGCACCCGCAGATGCACTGACGATGTACGCGCCGAAGAGAGCGCGCTATGGTCCGCGCCCATGCAAACACTGGTGACCGGGGGTACGGGGTTGATCGGCAACGCGCTCGTCAAGCAGTTGGTCGAGCAAGGGCACAGCGTTCGTGCGTTGGTACGCGACGTCGAACGTGCCAAGCCGCTGATGGCGGCAAGCGTTGAACGTGTGCGCGGCGACATCGAGGATCCGGCCTCGCTCGCTGCCGCGATGCGTGACGTCGCGTGGGTGTTCCACGTCGCGGGCATGCCGGAGCAGTGGCAGGCGGACTCGAGCGTGTTCGCGCGCGTGAACACGCTCGGCACCGCGAACGTGATGCAGGCTGCCCTCGCCGCAGGCGTCACTCGCGTGGTTCACACCTCGACCATGGACGTGTTCGCGGCCGAGCCGGGTGGGACGCTGGTCGAGACCAAGCTCGATCCCAATCCCAAGGCGACGCCCTACGAACGCTCGAAACAGGCCGCAGAACGCGAAGTCGAAGCCGTTCG
This sequence comes from Pseudomonadota bacterium, assembly GCA_017881185.1. Taxonomy (GTDB): domain Bacteria; phylum Myxococcota_A; class Polyangia; order Polyangiales; family JAFGIB01; genus JADGRF01. The sequence continues at coordinate 19,736 of JADGRE010000043.1, forward strand.
CGCTCGGGGTTTGGACGTCGTGTACGTCTGCCCAGGAGCCGTCTACGGGCCAAGTCCCGCGCACGTCGGCCTCAACTCGTTCTTCATCGAATTCCTCAACGGTCGAATGCCGATGCTGCCGCCCGGCGGTCTGGCGCTGGCGTACGTGTGCGGCGTGGCCGCCATGCACATCGCGGCCGCGCAGCGCGGGCGCAGTGGAGAGCGCTACCTGGTTGGTGACGAACACCTCACGACTGCCGAGCTGGCTTCGCTGATCGCGCGCGAAGCGGGGATCGCAAAAGTCCCGCGCGTTGCGCCCGTGTGGCTCATGAAAGCACTGGCGCATGCCTCTGCACCGCTGGCGCGCATCTTTGGCTTCCAGCCCATGGTCGCGCCCAGTCAGCTCGAGGCTCTGCTCTGGGATCCGCGCATCGATGCGAGCAAGGCGCAGCGCGAGCTCGGCTTCGTCCCGACGCCGGTCATCGAAGGCGTGCGGGCCACCATCGCGTGCCTGCGAGAGCAACGGCTCGTGCCTTCACCCGCGCCCGCGCCAGCACGGGCTTGAGCCGCGGCGTCTTGCTCGTTCACTGAACGCGCGTCTACGCGAGACTTGGCCGACGCGTGTGCGCCATTGTTTCACCGTGGTGAACTCGGCGCGACCTTCGGAGGGCGCGTACGTCTTTGCGTTGACGAGGGAACTACGCTCCGATTACGTTACCCGGACTTTTCGGAGCGGCCGTACTGTTCGAGCACCGAGTACGAAGGGGCAAGCCAATGACGCAACCGGGGATCACGTTTCGGGAAACGATGGCCGGGTTCTTTGCGCTCGGTCCGACCGATCCGGCGCAAGGCGATGCGCTGGGCGAGGACGCCGGCACGCAGCTGACGATGCAGGCAACCATCGACATCGACGATGTGCGCCGCTTCATCGAGGATCCCGATCACCTCGGATCGTTGAACGGCCGCATCACCTTCGGCCCGCTGGGCACGGTGACGTCGACCAAAGGCGTCTTCAATCTGTTCCGGCCGACCAGTGACCGCACGCTCAAGCTCATGGTCTATGAGCTGGCGTTCACGCACGAGGGCAAGGACTACTACCTGGCCGGTCGCAAGGAAGTTCGCGACAACCCGGTCATCGATCTGTGGCACGACACGACCACGCTGCTAACGCAGCTGCACCTGGGCACCGACAAGACCGGGCCGGTCGTCGGTGCTGGCGTGCTCACCCTGAGCGTCAAGGAGCTGCTGAAATTGCTCTCCACCGCCCGTGCCACCAACGCCTCGACGCCGACCGAGTCGGCCGCAGCGATGGGCACCTTCTTCAGCTTTTTTCTCGGCGAGCTCTGGCACACCTACGGTCCGCGCTTCGCGCGCTGACGTTCGCTGACGCGCGCGCTGCGCCAATCAGGAATCGCCATGACCCAGGATGCGTTGCAGCCGAAGCAGATTCCCGCTCGTAAGGGCGAGCAGATCATTCCGCCAGAGCCCGGCTTTCCGTTCTTCGAGCAAGCCGAGCGCGTGCCCTTCGATTTTCGCGACAGTCAGCTGAAAGCCGACAGCGCTTGGTGGATGGCCGAGTTCTCGCGGCTCGCGTACGTCGACCGCACGCGCGCGCAGCGTGAGCTGGCGCGCGTCGGGCTGCCAGGCTTCTACTGGAAGAGCGCAGGTAGCACGCAGCTCTTCATCGCTCATAACGACGACTTCGTCGTGCTCGCCTACCGCGGCACGGAGGTCAAGCGCCTCAATGGCCTCGAAGACGTGTTCACGGATGTGGACGCAGATCTCGTGCGTTGGTCAGGGCCATTCGGCGCCTCGTCCGGCGCTTCCGGTGCCGCAAAGGTGCACGACGGCTTCGCGAAGGCGTTCGCGAGCGTCTTTCCCGGCGACGATGGCGTGCAGACGCAGCTGGCCACGCTACGCGCAGAGCGACCGACGCGGCCGCTGTTCGTGACGGGACATAGCTTGGGCGCGGGCTTGGCGACGCTCACGGCGGCGCGCCTCGGCAGCGCCCTGCGCGCACTCTACACCTTCGGCTCACCACGGGTCGGCAACGCGGCGTTCGTGCGTCAGGTCCACGTGCCCAACTATCGCTTCGTTCACAACAACGACTGGGTTCCGCACGTAGCCCCTCGCAATCCCCTCGCGATCATCGGCCTTTCGAGTTACGAGCACTTGGGCAGGCTGCGCTATATCGCCGCCGACAGCCGCGTGCACGACAACCCGACGCTCAGCCAACAGCTCGTGCTCGGGGTGCAGGGGGCGATTGCGTATCAGCTCGAAGCCGCCAGCGCGCTCTTCGCCTCGGTCGATCGTGGCCTCGGCCGCCTGTCGCCACGCCTGTCGATCCCGTTCGACATGTTCGCCGATCACGCGATCGTGCTGTATTCGCTGCACCTGTGGAACCACCTGGTCGCGACGCGGCGCGCGAGCTCCGTGCACACGTCAGCTGCCACTAGCAACCCACGGCGAGCGCCGAGCCTCGGTTGAGCCGCGGAGCTCGCGCCCGCGCTGCCGCTCGCCCAAGAGCCGACATCCTCGAGGAGCCCATCATGCAGATCGATTTTCATCACGCCGTGACCTACGTGTGCTCGCGCCTGGCTGGCTTCGAGCGGGCCCAGGCCGAGGTCATCGCCTACGCGTCGCAATACGTCGATGACGCCACCGAGCAGGGCGTGGTCACCTTCGACAACGGCGCGCTCTATCAGCGCAGCAGCTCCGCCCACAAGATGCTCGACTATCGTAACTTCCAGGCGCTGGCGGATCACCGCGTCTGGCTGCCGTTTCACTTCTTGCCGGGCAATGGGGGCTCCGAAGCGAAGGCCGACGCCGTCGGAGCGGAGGATTGGATCGAGCGCTTGGTGTGCCGTCCCAATAGCCCGGTCGCCAGAGCGATGATGCGTCGCTGCATCGCTAAGCGCGAAGAGCCGTACGCACTGCTGCAGCTCGGCATCGCGCTGCACACCTATATCGACACCTGGGCGCACCAGGGCTTCGTCGGCTTTCGGCACGACATCAATCTTGCAAGCGATCTGGGCAGCCACGACCAGAAGCACGACGCGCTCTGCCGCTACATCTCCGACAAGCTGGCCAACTACTTCGTGGATGCAGCGCTGCCGCTCGGCCACGGTACGGTGCTCAGCTTGCCCGATCGCCCGTACCTGCAGTGGCACTACCGTGATTACCGCGGACAGCTGATCGAGCGCGACAACCCCAACGACTTCCTGGCCGCGGCCGATCACATGTTTCAGGTGTTGTGTGGCCACCGCAAGGGAACGCTGGACGACGCCCTGCCCGGGCTGCCGGAGCCTGACCGCAGCCGCCTGGACGAGCTGCTGCGCACGCTCACCGACGATGACGAAAATGCACGACACGCAGCCTGGCTTCGCGCCATCGCCGACGGAGCTTTCAGCTTCGGCAAAGAAGACGTGCAGTACACGCTGACCGGGCCGGGCTCGTGGGAGCACTTGGCGCTCGGGCGCATCGCAGACAAGGACGAGCCGCAACCCATCTTCAGCTACAGCAGCGGCTTTCTCGGCAGTCACTGGAAGCTCTTCAACGATGCGTTGCAGGCGCAGCGCTTCGACGTCTTGCATGTCGTCTTGCCCAGCTTCGGCCTGTGCGCCGCCTGATTCAAAGGAACCCCATGAACCGCCAGATACCCCTGTTCACTCTCGAAGGCGTCAAAGACGCCGACATCAGCGTCCACGAGTTCACCACCGCGGACCAGCTCGGGCTGAGCATGCTGCGCTTCAAGAAGGCGGCGTGCGACGACGTCGTGATGGTCGTGCATGGACTGACGACCTCCAGCGACATGTTCATCATGCCGGAGCACAAGAACCTGGTCACTTACCTGCACGAGCAGGGCTTCACCGATGTCTGGACGCTCGACTACCGCATGAGCAATCGGCACTCGTACAACCTGAAGCGCCATCGCTTCACCATGGACGACATCGCGCTCTTCGACTTCCCGGCGGCGCTACGGGCGTTGCGTGCGCAGATCGGTGACCGTCGCGTGCACGTGATCTGTCACTGCCTCGGCTCCGTCTCGTTCATGATGAGCCTGTTCGGCGGTGCGGTCGACGGCATCTCCAGCGTGATCGCCAACAGCGTCGCGTTGACCCCGCGCGTGCCTGCCTGGTCCTCGGTGAAGCTGCGCATCGCGCCGTTCCTGATCGACTACGTGGTCAACCAGCCGTACGTCGACCCGCTCTGGAGCGAAGATCGCGGCCTGACGGTCGGCAAGATGCTCTCGAAGGCGGTGTCGATGTTCCACCACGAGTGCGACGTTCCCGCATGCCACATGCTCAGCCTGATGTGGGGCACCGGCTGGCCCGCGCTGTACGAGCACTCGAACCTGCTGGACGTGACGCACGCACGTGGTGGCGACCTCTACGGTGGCACCAGCGTCAACTACTTCCGCCACGTGCACAAGATGGTCCAAGCCGGCAATCGCGCCGTGAAGTACGACCCGAGCGATACGCGCTTGTCGGCGCTCCCCGACGACTACCTGAAGAACGCAGCGGCCATCGAGACGCCGGTGCTGTTCATGACGGGCAAGAACAACCGCGTGTTTGCCGACTCGAACATCGTTTGCCACAAGGTACTCAACGAGCTCGCGCCAGGCCGCCATCAGCTGCAGGTGTTCGAGGGCTACGGCCATCAAGATCCCTTCATGGGAAAGAACAACCACATCGACATCTTCCCGCGCTTGGTCGAGTTCCTGCGCGAGAAGAGCCATGGCTACCCGAAGATCAGCGACACGGCGCCCAAGCAGCGCGAACGAGCGCTCCTCGCCACAGCCACAGGCACCACGAACTAGGCGTCGCACCGGACGCTTCCACGAGCGTCCGGTCACTCGACACATCGCGAAGGGACACGAGATGGGCTACATCGCGCGCTTCACGCCAAAGGGTACGATCGAGCAACGGCCGTGCAGCCACGAAGGCATCGACCACGACAGCCTCGACGCCTTTGGCTACGACTGGGAGCAGGTGGGTCAGCCGGACATCGCACCCGTCTATCCGTCGAAGATCTACCTGCCGCAGACCACCGACGAGCTGATCGCGATCATCAAGGAAGCCCATCGCCTCGGCGAGAAGCTCACGATCCGCAGTCGAGGCCACTCCAGCAACGATCTCGTGCTCACTCGCGGTGCAGTGCTCAGCACGACGCGCATGAACCAGGTGCTGGCGATCGACGAGAGCGCGATGACGGCCACGCTTCAAGCGGGCGTGGTCTCCGCCGACGTGGACGACCTGCTCGCCAAGAGCGGCTACGGTCTGCCCGTCATCGGAGACCACAACGACATCACCGTGGGCGGCTTCGCCTCGGTCGGTGGCATCGGCCCTGCGTCGTTTCGGCACGGCCTCTTCATCGACAACGTGGTGAGCCTCCAGTACGTGACCTTTACCGGTGAGCTGATCGAGTGCAGTCGCAGCCAGCGCGCCGACGACTTCTACAAGGTGCTGCTCGGTCTCGGACAGTTTGGCGTGATTGCGACGATGGTGTGCAAGTTCATCAAGGTGGACAAGTACAACACCGTGCTGCGCAACCACCGTCAGGTCTGTCACGACGTCGAGGCGTTCATCGCCGGCACCGAGCCGCTGATGCGCGACCCCAGCGGAAACTACATGATCCGCGCTGCCTGGAACGATCTTGGAGCCGTCAAGCTCGGTCACATCTCGGCCTACCGGCAGACGCCGCAGCGCGGCTGGAAGTCGCTGCTCGATCGCAGCGTGTACGGCTATTTTCACGGCCTTGCCCAGCGTGCGGGAACTCTGCCGACGGCCGTGGACAAGGTGGTCAAGGGTCTCGGTACTGCGGGTGTGTTCCTGCCGCCACACTACGCCACGATCAAGAACGTCGAGTTCTTCTCCGATCGCATGGTCGACTCCACTGTCGGCGACCCGACGCGCTGGTTCATCATGCTGGTGCCCTCGCAGCAGTACGCCGAGATGTTCCGCCAGCTCTACGAGCTCGCTTGTGCGTTCCGAGCACGTTACGAGTGCTTCAGCTTCGTCGGCATGTACGTCAAGGTTCTGCGCTCCGAGTACCTGTCGAGTGATCCGGACCAGTACTACTGCGAGATGAACCTGCTCACCGGAATCACCGAGCGGGGAATCCAGCCAGATGAGCTGGCCGAGCTCGTCGACCAGATCGACGACCTGTGCCTGCACCACGGCGCGCTGCGCTACATGCACACCAAGACGGGCAAAGACCCCCAGCGGCGCAGCCTGCTCGATCCCAATGCCGTCAGACGCCGCGTGCCCACGGCTCGACCGCAGCCCGCCCAGGTTGCCGTCCTTCACGGCAAGTAGCGCACGAAGACAACCCGTCGTAACTCGGCAACAAGCCCCAGGAGGTCTGCAATGGATTTCGATGTAATCGTGATTGGCAGTGGGTTCGGCGGTGCTATCAGCGCGTGCCGTCTGGCCGAAGCCGGATACAAGGTGTTGATCCTCGAGCGTGGCCGCCGCTGGGACAAGAGCAACTATCCGCGCACGCCGGCAGACATGTGGCTGTGGGACCACGACGCGCCGGAGAAGAAGAACGGCTGGCTGGACCTGCGGGTCTTTCCGAACATGAGCGTCGCGGCGGGCGCTGCTGTTGGCGGCGGCTCGCTGATCTACGCCAACATCTCCTGTGAAGCACCGACGTCGGCGTTCGAGAAGCAGTGGCCGCAAGAGATCACCTACGACGAGCTCAAGCCACACTACGACACCGTCGCCCAGTTCATGAACGTCAAGAAGGTTCCTGCAAATCAGTGGACCGAGCGCATGAAGCTGATGAAGTTGGGCGCCGAGAGGATCGGCGCCGCCGATCGCTTTCGGCAGGTGGACCTGGCCGTGTCGTTCGACGAGGAGTGGACCTACGAGCAGAACGACCCGCACAACGAGAAGAAGAGCAAACGCTTCCTCAACATGCAGGGCGTGGAGCAGGGCACGTGCGTCCACCTGGGCAACTGCGACATCGGTTGCGACGTGGACGCGAAGAACACGCTGGATCGCAACTACATCCCTTGGGCCGAGAAGCACGGCGCGCAGGTGCGTGAGCTGCATCTGGTGAGCAACGTGGAGCCCGTGGCGGGCGGCTACAAGGTTTCATTCGATAGGCTTGCAGATGGCGAGCGTGTGCCGGGCAGTCAGACGGCACGCCTCGTGATCGTCGCCGCGGGATCGCTGGGCTCGACCGAGCTGCTCTTGCGCTGTCGCGACCTGACCCGCAGCTTGCCTTCCGTGAGCCCGCGGCTCGGGCACAACTGGAGTAGCAACGGTGACTTCCTGACCCCAGCGCTCTACAGCGACCGCCAGGTTTCGCCGTCGCGTGGGCCGACGATCACCTGCGTGATCGACTTTCTGGATCGCAGCGTGGACGGGCAGTCTTTCTGGGTCCAGGATGGCGGCCTGCCAAACCTGCTCGGCGACTTCGTCAAGATGGGCGATATGAGCTCCGGCGCCAAGGGCAAGCTGCTGATCGATGCGCTCAAGCACATGCTCCACGACGTGGAGCCATTTCGGAACGTGATGCCATGGTTTGGGCAAGGCGCGGATGCAGGTGACGGAGTGCTGCGCCTGGGCGAGACCTTGTTGTCCAGCAAGCAGCAGCTGCATCTCGACTGGGATGTGACGAAGTCGCGACCGGCCGTGCAGGCGCTGGTCGACATGCACCTGAAGCTGTCGCACGCGACCGGCGGTCTGCCGGTGGTTCCGCCGACCTGGACGGTGCTGCACGACCTGGTCACGCCGCATCCGCTCGGCGGCTGCAACATGGGCGATACGCGCGACGATGGAGTGGTCGACCACACCGGTGAAGTGTTCGGCTACAAGAACCTCTACGTGTGCGACGGCGCGGTCGTGCCGCGCGCGGTGGGCGTGAACCCCTCGCGTACGATCGGTGCGATCGCCGAGCGCACGGCGAAGTTGATCACCGCTCAGGCACGCTGACCTCGCATCACGCACTGTCCGCGTGCTCCTCGCGTAGGGGGCCAGTAGACCGGCCATCACCATCTGCCCGGCCATCAGACGTCAGGGCAAGAGGCCGGCGCGACTGTGCTCTCACGGGTGCGCAGCGCCGTCGGGGCAAACGGCCAGCCGGCGATGCTCAGAGCGACCAGCGGCTGGATCCACAAGATGTAGTTGGCATGCACGACCTTGTTCAGCGCTACGAACACGATGACGACGAGCGCGGCCGTGCGCAGCAGCGCAGCCAAGTCGCGGCGCGGCGCACGCAGCCACATCCACACGAGCCCGGCGATTACGGCCAGCTGCAGAAGCGACACCAGAGGCTCGTAGCTCCCCGGCAGATAGGCACGAATGCTCGAGTTGTTGGTCGGGCGCAACGCACCGAAGAGGACCAAGTTCGCGAGCGCCTCGCGAGGCGACCATAGAAGGATCGGCAGATAGAGCGCGCCTGCAGTGCAAACCGTTCCGAGCAAGAAACGCCGCCACGACACGCCTTCGAGGCCCACGAGCAGGACCGCGATCAGCGGTGCGGGAAGTTGCTTGGTCGCCAGCGACAAACCGCAGAACACACCGGAGAGCAGCGAACGTCGTCGCGCCGCGAGCAGCACCGCAACCAGCAGCAGCGTAACCGGCACGACGTCGTTCGAGCAGGTCAGCGTGAGCTCGCGCAAGAATGATCCCGGTGTCGCAGACGAAGACGGATAGCGGGTGCCTGCCAAGACGAATTGCATACGCGGCAACTTCCACCAGAACGGCACCGTGGCTGGCAGCGAGAAGAGCAGCAGCGCGCGCCACGGAGCACACGGCAGAGCCGGGTAGGCTAACGCTGCGAGCCTCGCGAGCAACACCAGCACGGCGAGCCAGAGCAAGGCATTCGTCACGTAGATGCCTCGCTCGATCCAAATGTGCGTCGCCGGCATGTACAGCAGGGCCATCAGCGGGCCGTATTTGTAGCCATCCATGAAGTCGTAGCCGCCGCCATGGTGCGCCCAGTTCGCGTACGCATGCCCTGCTTTCCGATCGATGCAGCTGACGTTCGCGGCGCACCATCCCCACGCAGTCGCCGGCTTTGCTGCGGCGTGGGCTGGCTTTGTCGCAGCGTGGGCTGGCTTTGTCGCAGCGTGGGCTGGCTTTGCCGCGGCGTGAGCCGGCTTCGCGCGCGGCGGTCGTTTCGCGACCTTCTTGGCGGGCGCGAGCGCGCGCGGGTGCTTCACGAGGCATTCCGCCCAGGGGTTCATGCCGCGAAGCAGCCACTCGCCCGCGCAGATCGTGGGCCGACCCATGTCGGTGATGCACGCCTGACCTGCTGAGATATCCGTGACGAAGACGCGCGCCTGCAGCGCGACGAGCAGTGACGCGCTTGCGATCAAGACACCGCGAGCCCAGCCGTGTGTGAACACAGACGACAACCGAGGCTGACGACCGTTGAACAACGCGACGATCGCGAACACGCCCAGCAGCGTGCACAGGCGGTACGCTCCCGCACCCCACGAGAAGTAACGCGCCAGCTGCAAGAGCGCCGGCGCCGCCGCGACGATGACGATCTCCATCGCGAGCGCCGCCCACGGCGGCGCAGTGAGTGGATGGTCGCGAGAATCGGGCTTGCCGGACGGCGGCTGCATGATGCCGTACTCTCAACAGAACGCGGGAACGCCGTTGCCGAACACACGCTTGGTGTACTTCATGACGTGCAGCGGTGCCCACAGTCCGGCGCCGAACAGTAGCAGGTCGGCCCCGAACTTGACGAGGACGTTGGCAGTGCCGGCGCGACGACAGCCTCGTGGTGGCCGCACGGGCACGCCGCAAGTCAACCCGCCAGGGGATTGCTAACGCGCAGCTCTGTGAACCGGCTGAGGTCGCGGTCCGCGGACCACAACTGCGTGACCCCGTGCGCCAAACAAAGACTTGCGATGCGGGCATCGTGGACACGTGGACCGGTGACGCGGCTCGTTGTCAGCACTCGGCGTGCCGTGGGCCAATACACATCGTTCTCGGCGAGCAAGACGAGCGACGGTGATTCCAACCACGCGTCGATCTGCAACAGCGCCTTGGCCGAGGGTGTAGCCGGATCGTAAATGCGTGGGTGGGTGACGATGCCGAAGAACTCGTGAATACAGCTCCACGGAATGACCCACGCCAGCCCGCCTTCAGCGAGCTCGCGCAAACACTCGCTCGCCCTGGCATGGAACACGGAGTCCCCGCGGTGCGCGTACACGAGGATGTTCGTGTCGATCGCGATCATGCCCCGCGACCTTCGTAGAGCGCATCGCGAATCGCGTCCCAGTCGCCCTCCTCGAAGCCGGGGCGAACCCCGTTGCCCGTGAAGCTTGCATCGCGCAGCCGAAAACGAGGCCGGTCCCGCTGATCCTTGAGCACGGCGCGCAGTCCAGCTTCTACCAAAGCTCGCAGCGTGGTGCCCTCACGCTGCGCCACGGCTTTGGCTTGTTTCAGAAGCCCATCCGCAATCTCGATGGTCGTCTTCATATGGGTACCCATACCACTGGATATGGGTGGATGCAAACCCCAGCAGCCCGCGGAGACGGGAGGCCCCCCAACGCGAAGCTCAGCGGTCGGCGCCACCGGGCGTCGTATGCGCGAAGCGCGCACGCAACGCCGGCGGCGCCTCTGAGACCGCTCTGGTCAGTCGGCGTTCGCCGGGACGATGCGCGGCTCGAACACGAAGAGGTTCGGGTTGCTCGGGTCGATGGTCGCGCTCACCCAGTGCGTGTTGCGTGCACCGAAGGTCTCCACGCGGGTGAAGTTCGCCAAGACTCCGCCCTTCGGACTGTTGAGTGGCTTGTCCGTCTTGAAGTAGTGGCTGTCGCCGTGGACGAGCGCGACCTGACCCGGAAACGCGGCGGCTTCGGCCGCCAGCGCGTTCGCGTAGTCGGGAAACGCGTCCCACGAACGCGGATCGCTCAGGTGCTGTTCGTTGTTGAAGTTGAGATCGGCCTGGAAGATCACCATTACACCGGCGGCGCCCACCTGCTTCGCGTGGGCGAAGCCTTCTTGCAACCAGTGCAGATCGGCGGCCTTGCGGGCGGTCTCTTCCGCACGCTGAATGTCGATCTGTGCCTGCGTGCGGGTCTCGCCGTCGACGCCCGCGTAGGGGTAGTTGTCGTTCGAGCCCTGCACGTTGAGACCGATGAACACGACCGGGCCGTACTTCCAGCGAATGTTCTCGGAGTACTGCGTGTACTGGCCGCCTTCGCTCGACTCGCGCGTGAGCCTCAGGCGCTTCTGGCCGAGGCTGAAGTCGCCGGACGCGAAGAGCTGGCGCTCGTGTTGCAGGCGCTCGATCGGGTCGTCGGCCCCGGGCGCCGTGCTCGCTGCACCGTAGCGTCCCCAGCAATCGGTCCAGTCGTTGTCGCCTGGAACCCAGACCACGGGCCTTCGCAGCTGGCTGAAGAAGCTGAGCGCTGGCGTGTAGAGGTTGGCGTCCGTGCAAGGGCCATCCCCGCCGGCCTTCAGGTCACCATCGAAGATCGAGAAGGCGACGCCGCTGGCGTTGATGTCAGCCAAGAGCGCGGGGTACTGCGCCTTGCCCAGCGCGTTGTACGGCATGTCGCCGAAGAGACCGATCGTGTACTTCTGCGGCTCGCCATGCGCTTGGTCATTCTTGCCGGCACCGGCATCACCGCGCGCGACGCGTGCAAACATGGCGTGGAACCCCAGCACTCCCGCGGCCGTCATGGCGGCGAGAGAGCAGAGCGTGCGACTCCTGCGGAACGTTCGAATGGACATGGACGGTTCTCCTGTTCGATCGAGGTTGCAATCCGCTCCCGCCGGCTGCGCAGACGTGAGCGAGAGCAACCTGGCACGCCCGCATGCACACGGCGTTACGCTTGTGGCGCGATCTCGTGAAACCGTCGTGGCACCTGTGGGAAGACAGCGCTCGTATGACGTAGAGAAGCCATCTCGACTAGAGGCCACGAGGGCCCGTGGTCCTCTGGATCCTAGAGTTGCGCGAGCCGCCGGCGTGCAAGCAGCGCCAGCGCGATGAAGATCAACAAGCCGACGCCGAGCGTCTGCGTCAGCGGCGTCGACGCCGGCACCGCGGTGCCGCTGGCGACGGTGCGCGTCCAGGTTCCCGTCAGCGCAGCGTCGACGGTGAGCCCGTCGAACACCAGCGTGCTCTGGGCAGCCGATCTCTCAACACTTCTGTCGCGCAGAAGCGATGGCCTGCGGCATCCCGGTGGTCGGATGTCTGTCAGAGAACGCAGACGGGCGATCACTACGCGAGCAAGTCCAGCTCGGTGGCCGCGCTCGTGTCGAGCGCGAAGGTGTGACCGCCGCCGAGGTCGGTGCCGTTGATCGTGTCGAAGAGACCCGTGCGCGTGCTGAAGGTCATGAACTGGAAGCGGGCGCCCGCCAGCGGCGTGAACCCGTTGACGCGCGCGATGTTCAGGGTGCCCGCCAGCGTCGCGCCGGCAGCCACGCTGACGTGACCGACCTGGGTGGAGGACAAACCGCCGACCTCGACCTCCAGCGTGCCAGCTGACGTCTGCGTGAAATCGCTGAGCAGCTCGATGAGCCCGCCGGCGCCGGCGTAGAGGAGCGCGGAGCTGGGTGTGGGCGATTGCACGCGGAGGATGCCGCCGCCGATGGCGCCGAGAGTGCCTTGGTTGGTGACAGCGTTGGCAGGAAGCTCGATGCGGGCGTTAGGCGCATCGGCGAGCACGAGGCCCTGCACGATGGTGGTGGTGCCGGTGGCGCCGAGGGTGCCGCCGCCGCCGCGGATGGTGATGCCGGGGGCGAGGGTGAGCGTGCCGCTGGCAGTGGCCTGCACGACGTTCAGGTTCTGCTGCGTCGTCGGCCCGTTGAACACCACGCTACCAGTCCCGCTCAGCGTCTGCGTGCCGGAGAAGTTCAGGTACGCGTAGTTCGACGTTCCACCACGTCATCACCGGCCCCCGGCACGCGCGCGGGAAACCAGTTGCTCGCGGTGTTCCAGTCACCGCCGCCGGGCTGCACCCACTGGATCGTCGGTGAGAACGGCGAGGCCGTGACACGGAACGCTCCCTTGCTCGTGCCGGTCGCAGTCGTAACGCTGACGATGTGCGAGCTAACAGGCGCGTTGCCTGCGATGTCGAAGCGCACGCTGTGCGTGGTGGCAGTTCCGGTACCGAGGTCCACCACGCTCACGCCGCTGCCGTCGATGCTGACGCCGAGCCACATGTCCAGGTTCACGCCGTGCACGGTGGCGAAGACGCTGGTGCCTTGGGGGCCCGATGCCGGCGATATGGAAGACACCTCGCCAGCGCCCGAAGGACGGCTCGCTGCGTCGTTGGGGTTCGAGCCACCCTGGACCTCTTCGCCGTCGGTGAAGCCGTCGTTGTCGCTGTCGGCGTTGTACGGATCGGTGCCGTACTGTTCTTCCTGTAGATTCGTAAGGCCATCATGGTCAGGGTCGTCGTTCGGAGGCAGGTGCTCGATCGTGAATGAGAACGTCACGTCCTGCGGGAAGCCGTTGCCAGCCAGGTCGCGCACGCCGCCGGCGCGCAGCCGCACGACGATCAGCGTGTGCGGCGGCAAGGTGGCCGCCGGGGTGAACACGAGCCGGTTGTTGCCGGATGGCACCACGGTGCCTGCGGGGCCGTAGCCATCGAGGTTGACGTTGAGCGTGTTGATGGAGCTCGGATCGATCGGCTCGCTGAAATCGAC
>JADGRE010000355.1 GCA_017881185.1 Pseudomonadota bacterium
CTGTTTGAAGTGGGCGCTGTCCGCGGGTGCACCGTTGCCGGACGAGATTGCGCGGCGCGCACAGCAGAAGCTCGGGACCGAGGTGCGGCAAGGCTATGGTATGACCGAGGCCACGTTCTCCACGCTGAACGCACCGCCCGACGCATGCGTGCTCGGCAGCGTGGGTCGGCCAACCTGGGGCGTGGAAGTGCGGGTCGTGGACGACGCGGGGCGTGACGTGCCGCAGGGCGAGACGGGTGAAGTGGTGGTGCGAGGCCACAACGTGATGACGCACTACCTGTTCGACGAACAAGCCACGCGGCAGCTCGCGCCGGATGGTTTCGTGCGCAGTGGCGACGTCGGGCGCTTCGATGCGCAGGGCCGGCTGTACATCGTCGACCGGCGCAAAGATCTGATCATCCGAGGCGGCTTCAACGTGTACCCCTCGGAAGTGGAAGACGTACTGGCAGCGCACGGCGGCGTCGCCGAGGTTGCAGTGGTAGGTCGGCCGGATGCGTTCTATGGCGAAGAAGTCGTGGCGGTGATCGTCGCGCGCGGCCAACCCGTGGTGTCCGCGCAGCAGCTCGCGCAGTGGGCCGCGCCGCGCTTGTCCAGCAGCAAGTGGCCGCGGCTGTATGCGTTCGTCGCGACCTTGCCCGTGGGGCCTTCGGGCAAAGTACAGAAGCGTGTGCTGCGACAATGGCTTGCGGAAGGCAAGCTCGCGCTCCAAGAAGTGACGCATTCGTCGCACTGAGCAGGAGACCACGACCATGATCGAAGCACGCGCAGTGAAGATCGCCGGCAAGGGTGAGGTGGACGTGCTCTCGCTCGGCACCCTCGCGGTGCGAGATCCAGGCGAGGGCGAGCTGCGGGTGAAGGTGGCTGCGGCAGGCCTCAACCGCGCCGACCTGTTGCAGCGTCGCGGCTTCTACCCGGCGCCGCCTGGGGTGCCTGCCGACGTGCCGGGGCTCGAGTACTCAGGCACCGTGGAGCAAGTGGGGCCCGGGGTGCTTGGGCTGTCGGTGGGCGATGCCGTGATGGGCATCGTTTCGGGCGGTGCGATGGCCACGCATCTGGTCACGCACGCGCGCGAGACCATGAAGGTGCCGCCCGGTGTCTCGCTCGTGGATGCCGCAGCCATCCCCGAAGTGTTTCTCACGGCCTACGACGCGCTGTTCGTGCAGGCGCGGCTGCGGCTCGGGCAGAGCGTGCTCGTGCACTCGATCGGCAGCGGCATCGGCACCGCAGCGTTGCAGCTGGCGAGCTGCGCAGGCGCGCACGTGCTCGGCAGCTCGCGTACACAGGACAAGCTCGAACGCTGCGTGCGGCTCGGACTGCACGACGGCGTGCTCGTCACAGACAAGACTTTCGCGGCCACCGTTGCGAAGCTCACGCAGCAACGCGGCTGCGACGTGATCCTCGACACGGTGGGCGGCGCCTACCTTGCAGAGAACGTGAAGGCACTGGCGCCGCTCGGCAGGCTCGTGGTGATCGGCTTGATGGGTGGCGCCGCGGCCGAGCTGCCGCTCGGACTCTTGCTCGCCAAGCGCGCACAGGTCATCGGCACGGTGCTGCGCAGCCGCCCGCTCGAGGAGAAAGCCACGCTCAGCCAACAGTTCGCCCGCGACGTCTCCCCGCTGTTCGAGAGTGGCAAGCTGCGCCCAGTGATCGACGCGGTATTGCCCATGAGCGAGATCCGAGCTGCCCACGAGCGCATGGAAAGGAACGACAGCTTCGGCAAGCTCGTGATGGCGTGGGAGTGAACGAGGAAGTTGGCGGCCGCGCCCCGTTCGCCGAGTTCTCCCTTTCTCTGGCTCACCACAGATTGCTCAAAACGCGCCACCCGTGCTTTAGTCTCGCGCATGCCCACAATCGTCACGATGCAGCAGGACTTCGCTGCTCCTGTCGAGCGCGTGTTCGCGGCGCTCGATGATCACGCCAACATGGACAAGTGGCTCGGCGGGAAGATCACGCTGGTCAATACCGTCCCGGACGGCGGCGTCGGCAGCGTGCGTCGGGTGAGCTTGGGCCTCAAACGCTTCGACGAGGAGATCTTCGAGCGCGAGGCGCCGACGCACATCGTCTACAAGATCGTCCGTGGGCTGCCGCCGCTCAACCACCATCGTGGTGAGATCCGAGTGCAAGCGCTGCCCAAGGGTGGCACGCACGTGCAATGGCAGATAGAGCTTGGCTCACGCGTGCCGCTGCTCGCGAGCGTTGTCGGCCTGGTACTCAAGATCGCGATTGGCAGCGCGCTCGCGCGCCTGAATCGGCAGCTCGCTCGCTGAGCCGAGCTGCGTTCAATGCGCAGTAGCAGCGCTTCACAGCGGCCACACAAACGGTGTAGCGTGCCGCTACGCGGTCGTGCTCCATGATCCATCCCTACGACAACGCCTCGCAGACCCGCTGGGACCACGGCGACTTCAAGGTTCAGCTGAACCAAGAGAACAACAGCCGCCCGCTCGGATTTTGCGACGGAACCGAAGCTGACATGGCCGAGTTGCGTGGCCTCGCCGAAGCCGAGGGTGCGGACGAGGTCAAGATCCGCAAGCAGATCCTCAAGACGGGCCGCGAGATCTGGACCTTGGGCGGCGGGCGCTGAGACGCGATGAGCGACGAGTACCGTGCCCTGGTCGAGAAGGTCGATGCCTTCACACGCGCGGCTGTCGAACGACGGCGCGTCGACATGGCGTGTCAGGCCGGCTGCTGCCGCTGCTGCGAGGTGTGGTTATCGGTGAGCGCGGTCGAAGCCGCGCAGCTGGGTGCCGGGCTCGCCAGCTTGCCCGCCGAGGCGCGAGCGCGCATCGCACAGCGCGGTGCACGCGAACAGGCCCGTGAAGCTGCCGGCGCCAGCGACGCGCGCTGCGCCATGCTCGAAGACGACGGTCGTTGCGCGGTCTACGAATCTCGACCGCTGGTGTGTCGCACGCAAGGGCATGCGCTGCGCTACCCTGCCGGCTTCGTCCCCGACGCGGCGGTGCGAGCACGCGCCACCACGGGTGACATCACCTACTGTCCACTCAATTTCACGAACGCTCCGCCTGCGGCCCAGGACGTGCTCGATGCGGAGCGGGTGGATCAGCTCCTCGCCGTGGTCGGACAGCGCTTCACTCAGGCACGCGGGCAGGCGCCCGAAGCGCGTGTTGCGATCAGCGCCCTCGCCGCGCACGCCGATGATCCGCCGCCGGCGCCCAAGCGCTAAACAGTATCGCATGGGGTGTGAGACACGAGCGAGCCGTCGTCCGTTTCGAGGAGCGCGCGGAGCCTACGTTTCGTAGGTGAGCACGCACCGCAGAAAGGGACGGCGGCTCGCGACGTGGATCGCGCCCCAGGCGATACTGTTTAGCACTACGCCATCTGAGCTGCGGCGGGCTCACTGCACCGCTTTGCGCCGACGTCGGCGGCGCTTGCGCTTGAGCGCTCCGGTGTCCTCAGCCGTTGGGTGCGGCGCGGCGTGCACTGGCGCAGGTCGGTTGTGCACTGGCGCAGGTCGGTTGTGCACTGGCGCAGGTCGGTTGTGCACTGGCGCAGGTCGGTTGTGCACTGGCGCAGG
>JADGRE010000174.1 GCA_017881185.1 Pseudomonadota bacterium
GGCGTTTCGGCACGCCCGTCCCCGTCCTGAAACAGACGGGCCTCAGCGCGCTTTTTTCGCGGCGGTGCCGCGCCTCTTCTTGCTGTCGATGGCCTTGCGGGCGAGTGCGACCAAGGCGAAGGGGTCGATGGGCTTGACCAGGAAGCCGTCGGCGCCGAGCGCGGACAAGAGATGCCAGTCCGGGGCACCGCCCGAAGCCGTGACCACCACGATCGGCAGGCTGTAGTTTGCGCGCAAGGCGGCCGTGAGCTCGACGCCGTTGAGGCCGGGCATGTTGAGGTCGATGACCGCGAGCGACGCGGGCTCGCGATCGCAGGCGGCCAGCGCGGCTTCGCCGTCGGCGACCAGCTCGATCTGCGCGCCGGGAAAGCCATAAGCCAGGGCCTCGGAAGCCAGCTCCAGGAAGTCGGAGTCGTCGTCGGCGACGACGATGCGCAGGGCATTGTTGTGGCCAGCCGTGATCGACTCACGCGCTTCGAGCAAGGCTTTGCGGAAGGCGTCCGGCGTGCGCGTGCGCTGCACCGGATCGAAGCTCAGCGCCTTGAGCAAGGCGTTGTCGAACGCGGTGGTCAGCTCGGGACGCAGCTGACTGGGCAATGGCGCGCGCGCGCCACTGTGCACCAGCAGCATGTCGGCGGTGCTCTCGATGTCGAACGGCGGATGGCCCGTGAGCATCTCGAACGCGATGACGCCCAGCGCGTAGATGTCTCCGCGCTGAATCAGCTCGGACGGCAAGTCGGTGCGTGCAAACTCCGGCGCCATGTACGCTGGCGTGCCAGCCATTGGGTGCTCGCCGGGCTGGCCGGTGGGGTCGAACAGACGCGACAAGCCCATGTCGGCAATGGCGATGCGCGAAGCCGGACCGATCAGCAAGTTGCTGGGCTTGAGATCGCCGTGCACCGTGCCCGAGCTGTGAATGGCGGTGACGCCGCGACAGATCTGATCGAGAAAACCCAGGGCTTCATCGACGGATGGCAGGCGGTCTTCGAGGATGGCGTCGTCGAGCCAGTTGGCGACGTTGGTGCCTGGCACGTACTCCATGACGAAGTACGGCGCTTCGTCGAGCTCGCCGAACGCATAGATTTCGACCACGTTCTCGTGACGCACGCGCGCCATGGCACGCGCTTCGATGAGGAAGCGTTCGCGCGCGGTCTGCGAGCGCGTGTAGGCCGGACGGATGAGCTTGATGGCGACGTCGCGTTCCAGGCGCTCGTCGAGCGCGAGCACCACCACACCCATGCCGCCCTGGCCGAGCGGTCCGACCACGCGATAGGTGTTGCCGATGAGCGAGCCCGCCGCCGGCCCTTCCCAGGCGCCGGCTTCGGCGTGCACGGAGGTGTCGTCGCCGCGACCCAAGAGCTCGATGCTGGGGATGGTCGTGTCGTTGCGACCGCCGCCGTCAGCGGCTGCAGCCGCCTTGGCCGCAGCGGTTTTGGCGTCGCGCGTGTCGGCGTACGCCGGGTGAGGGGTGGTCGCCACGGGCGGAGTCGCGGCGCCGTTGGAAGACCGCCCTGCTTTTGGATGACCGTCTCGGCCCATGCTTCGGTTGCCTCGCGTAATTATCCGCGGAGACAGACGGCTGAGCTTACAATGCTCGGGGCAGCCGGGACCAGGGAAGAGCGACGATGGCCGAAGAAGACGAGCGGCGCAGGGCGTTCGAAGAGCGCTTGGCCGAGCTGAAGCGCAAGATGGAAGCGGGCCTCGTCACCCGTGCAAAGACGCTGCGCGATGCGGCGGCGCGCCTGTTGTCCGGGGACGAAAGCGCCCGCAAGGAGATCAAGCACGAGAGCCACAAGCTGCGCGGCATCGCGGGTAGCTACGGCTATCAAGAGCTCACCGAAATGGCCGGCGAGCTGGAACAGCGGGCAAGCCTCTCGCCCCCGCCCCTGCTCGGCCAGCTCGCCAACTCGCTTGCGCAAGCCGCAGAAGACGTGGGCGCGCGTAGCGCAGCCGCGCAGAATGAAGGGAAAGCGAGCACACCAGCGCCTGCGCCTGCCCGCGTGTCGTCTGCACCCTCTGTGCGGTCTGTGCCCTCTGTGCCGTCTGTGTCGTCCCGCTCGCCCAGGAGCCGAGCGAGTCTGCGCCCCAAAGTGAAAGCGGCCGACGGTGGCGCGCTGCGCGTGCTGGCCATGGACGACGACCCGACCACCTTGCGCCTGTTGCGCCTGACCCTGCGCGACATCGGCGGCTTCGACGCGGTGATCGTCACCTCGGCCAAACAGGCGCTCGAGGAGATGCGCACACGCGAGTTCGACGTGGTCATCTCCGACGCGATGATGCCCGACATGAACGGCATGGAGTTCGCGGCGGCGGCGCGCCAGCGCGGCGGCTGGGCACTGCGCCTGCCGATCGTGATCTTATCCGCTGCGACCGCAGACGAGCTGGGTTGGCAGGGCAACCTGTCCGAGCCCATCGAATGGCTGCGCAAGCCATTCATGCCCTCGACGCTGGTCAAAGACGTGGCGAAGATCGTCGAGAAGCATCGCACCAAGAAACGCTCTGTACCCGCGCCTTGATCGCGCTATGACGGCGCCATGACTCCATGACTGGCCCGACACCCAAGCTGCGCAGCCTCGATTCACTGCCCGGGCCAAGCGGTTGGCCGCTGCTGGGCAACCTCTTGGAGGTGGATCTCGCGCGTTTGCACTCGGTGCTCGAGCGCTGGTGCGCGCAATACGGAGAGCTCTACACCTTCCGGCTGGGACCGCAGCGCTTCTTGAGCGTGGGCGACGCCGAGCTGTGTCGCCGCATCTTCCAGGACCGACCCGACGACTTCCGACGCATGCACACCATGGAGAGCGTCGCACGCGAGCTCGACATGCACGGCGTGTTCTCGGCCGAAGGCGCCGACTGGCAGCGGCAGCGCAAGCTGATCATGCCGGCCTTCAAAGACGAGAACCTGGCGAACGCGTTTGCGGTGCTGCAACGCATCACGCAGCGCTTGGTGGAGCACCTGCGCAAGCTCGCACGAACGGGCGAACCGGTGGACGTGCTGCACCACCTGATGCGCTACACGGTGGATGTCATGGCGGCCGTAGCCTTCGGGCGCGACATGAACACGCTCGAGCGTGGCCCCGACGAGCTGCAACGCGACTTCGAGACCATCTTCCCGATGTTGCTGCGCCGCGTGAACGCGCCGTTTGCGTACTGGCACTACCTGAAGCTACCGGCCGATCGCCGGCTCGATCGTGCGCTCGCGCACGCACGCGAAATTCTGACGCCGCTCATCGATGGCACACGCGCACAGCTCGCGCGCGAGCCGCAGCGCGCGCAAAAGCCTGCGACCTTGCTCGAAGCCATGGTGGTCGCGGCGAGCGACGACGAATCCAACGCGCCGCGCTTGTCCGACGAGGAAGTGCTCGCCAACGTGGTCACCTTGCTCTTGGCCGGTGAAGACACCACCGCCAACACGCTGGCGTGGCTCTTCTACTACATCGCGGGCGAGCCCGAGGTACAGCGTGAGCTGCAACGCGAAGCCGACGGCGTGCTCGGTAGCGCCAGCGTGCTGCCGCGTCACACCCAAGCGAGCGAGCTGCGCTACCTCGGCGCCGCGACCCACGAGACCTTGCGTCTGAAGTCGCCGGCGCCGTTCGTCTCGCTCGAAGCCGTGCGCGACGTGGTCATCGGCGACGTGCAAGTGCCCGCCGGCACGCCGGTGTTCCTGCTGACGCGTCACTTCGCGCTGCAGGAGGGCAATTTCCCACAGCCGCAGCGCTTCGACCCACAGCGCTGGCTGGGTGGCCCGGGCGCACCGGAGCGCACGCACCTGGCACGCGCCTCGTTGCCTTTCGGCGCAGGACCGCGCATCTGTCCGGGTCGTCAGCTGGCACTGCTCGAGTGCAGCCTGGTCGGCTCGGCGATCGCCAAGAGCTTCGAGCTGTCGCTACCCGAAGGGCTCACGGTGAGCGAGCGCTTCGACTTTGCGATGGAGCCAGAGGGCTTGCGCGTGGTGTTGCGGGAACGCCGTGCTACACAAACTGCGCAGAGCGTATGAAGATTGGCATCATCGGTATGGGCTGGGTCGGCTCCAGCGTCGCGATCTCCACCTTGCACAGTGGCGTGGCCAGCGAGCTGTTGTTGAACGACGTTCACAGCGAGCTCGCCGAAGGCGAAGCCATGGACTTGGCCCAGGGCGCGTCGTTCTACCCGACGGCCCACGTGCGGGCCGCCAGCATCGAGGAGATGGCAACGGCCGATGCCGTGGTGGTCACGGCCGGCCGCGGCGGCCGCCCCGAACAGTCGAGACTCGAGCTACTGCGCGAGAACGCCACGATCATCCGAGACATCGCGGCACGCTTGAAGTCGCTTCGCGGGCTGTTGATCGTGGTGACCAATCCCGTCGACATCATGACTCAGATCGCAGCAGAGGCATCTGGCCTGCCGCTGGCACGGGTGATCGGCACCGGAACGATGCTCGACACAGCACGGCTGCGGCAGGTGCTGGGCCGCGAGCTGGACATCGAGCCACGCTCGATCCACGCGCAGGTGATTGGCGAGCACGGCGATTCCGAAGTGGTCCTGTGGTCGGGCGCCCGCGTCGCGGGTACCTCGCTGCGTCACTGGCCCGGCTGGCTTCCGGAGCGCGAGCGCGCCATCGCCGAAGAAGTGCGCCGCGCGGCGTACGAGATCATCCGTCGCAAGGGCGCGACCAATCACGCGATCGGTCTGGTCACCGCGGCACTGCTCAGCTGGAGTTTGCGTGCGGAGCGGCGCGTGCTCACCGTAACGCGCGTCCTCACGGGTACCCTGGGTTTGCGCGAGGTCGCGCTCTCGTTGCCGTGCATCGTGAGCGCGGCTGGCGCGGTGGAAGTGCTCGAGCCCGAGATGGACGACTCGGAGCACCAAGCGCTGATGCAGTCCGCACAGCTGCTTCGCTCAGCGCGCGCCAACCTCTAATCTAGCGCGGCGTATTCGCGCTGCACCAGCTCCTTGCCGTACTTGCGCTCGAGCTCGCGCACGCAGAAGTGCCCTTCGCTGATGCTCTGGAAGTGGCTCAAGAACATCAGGTTGAGCCCTGCTCCGCCGAGCGCGCCGATCACCGGCAACGCTTGAGCGGCCGCCTTCTCCGACACGGGCAGTGAGAAACGTGCGGCGAGCTTGGACACGAGCCGAACGAGCGCGGGGGCGCCTTCGTCGACGAGGCCGCTGCCTGCCAAGTACTTGGCGGCGTCGGACACGCTGCGCGCGAGCGCGGCCCGCACCGCGAAGTAGCCCGTGTCGGAAGCGTCATCGGCACTCGACGGACCGCCGAGCGCGAACACTTCCAAGCATGACAAGCGCGCTTCGATGCTGTGCAGATCTTCACCGTGCGAGCGAGCGACGTCGGCGATGGAGCGCAGCATGAGGGTGGTCGAGACCGGCAGCTCGAGGGCGAGCGCAGGCAAGCCGAACCAACCACCAGCCGCACCGCTGGCCACGCCGAGCCACTTGTGGAGATTGGGCGACGCACGCACGAAGGGTTCTTGGTCGAGCGTGGCGAGCGCGCCTGTCAGCGCATGCATCAGGGCTTTGCTCGTGACGCTTTGGATCGTGGCGCGAAGCTTGGCCGGGAGCAGGCCCACCACTTTCTCCGCCGGCAGTCCCACGAGATCCGTGACCCGCGCTGCGAAGCTCGGGTGTTCGAGCAAGCGCTTGGCGTGCTGCAAGCGCTCGCGATCGTGCTGCGACATGGTCATCGTCTGCAGCATAGCCTGGGCTCGCGCGCGCTGGCGTCCCGAGTTTCCTCTGGCACGGTGTCGACATCCTACGCGCCCGGCAGGCCGATTCCAACTCGCCGGCGAGTTTCTTCTAGTGTGCGGCGGGCTTGCTGCGCCGCAATCGCCTATGCAAGTTCGCGCGGTCTTCGCCGAGCAAGCGCGCAGCCTTGGCCACGTTGCCGCCGCTGGCTGCAAGCGCATCGGCGACGAGCGCCGCTTGAAACGCGGAGGTCGCTTCGCGCAGCGTGCCACCGAAGGCGCGGGTTGGGTGCTCGCTGCCGCGACGCTTGGGCGGGCCCAGGCGTAGCTTGCGCGCCACGCTGGCGTCGAGCACCACGCGCTGTCCCTGCGCACTGGGGCGCACGCGTACCAGTGCTTGTTCCACGGTGTTCTCCAGCGCGCGCACGTTGCCGGGCCACTCGTAACCTTGCAGCTCGCTCGCGAACCCGGGGTCGATGTGCAGGCCACGAATCTGCAAGCGCGCCGCGAGCTTGTGCGCGAAGTGCTCGATGAGCAGCGGCACGTCTTCCAAACGCTCCGCCAAGCTCGGCACGCGAATTGGGTACACGGCGATGCGGTGCAAGAGATCCAGCCGGAAGCGACCGGCTCCTGCTTCGGCCTCGAGATCGCGGTTGGTCGCAGCGATCACGCGCACGTCGAAGTGGCGCACGCGATGCTCGCCCACGCGCTCCACCTCGTGCTCTTGCAGCGCCCGCAACAGCCGCGGTTGCAGCGACAGCGGCAACTCACCGATTTCGTCGAGAAAGAGCGTGCCGCCGTCGGCGATCTCGAACTTGCCGGGGCGCGCGCTGATCGCACCGGTGAACGCACCTTTGACATGGCCGTACAGCTCGGACTCGATCAACGTGGGCGCGACACCCGCGCAATCGAAGCGAATCAGCGGTCGGTCGCGACGGCGCGAAGCCGCGTGAATCGCACGCGCCACCATCTCTTTGCCCGTGCCGGTCTCGCCGAGAATGAGCACGGTGGTGTCGGTCTCGCCGACCAGGCTGATGTCTTCGCGCAGCGCGCGCATCACCGAGCTGCCGCCGACCAACTCCTTGCCACCGGCCTGCTCGCGGATCTCTTCGGCCAAGCTCGCCACCTGGCCCGACAGGCGCGTGCGCGCTTCCGAAAGCTCGGCGACCAGATCGGCGTTGCGCATGGCCACCGCGGCCAGCGCAGCGAACAGCTCCATCAGCTCTTCGTGCTCCGGGGCGAAGCGACCGGCCGCGTGCGCATCGGCGGTGATCAAGCCGAGCAGCTCGCCATCCATACGCATGGGTGCGGCCATGCACGAGTGCAAGTGTTCGAGCGGTTGCGGTGCGACGGCGTCGAAGGGGTCGGGCTCGGTCGGCTCGGTGAAGCGCACGGTGCCACGCGCGGCGAGCGCGCGATCGAGGCGCGGGTTGCTGCCGCGCGCAAAGCGCAGCGCCGAGAGATTGACGTCGCGACGAAAGCCGCGACCGGCGACCACGCGCAACTCGTCGCCTTCGAGCACGAGCACCGAAGCCATGTCGTAGGGCAGTAGGCGCTCGAGCTCCGCGAGGATGGTGTCGAGCACCGCGTCGCGCTCGTGGCGCGAGGTCAGCTCGACCGCGGCACGGGCGATGGCCCGCAGGCTGGTCCAGTCGCTCATGCGTGGCAGTTTGACACGGATGTGTCTGATGTACCACCGTCGGCGGGTGTCACTATGACACAGTATGCTCCGCAAAACTCAATGATTTCCGTAGGCATGGGAGTTGCTTTGTATCGAAGCAGGATGGCTACAATGCAACAAGTCACCGACTACCTCCGTGTCGACCATGAGCGCCTGCACGCCCTGCTCGCCCAGGCGGCCGCAGGGCCCGAGCTCGACGCCGGCGCGTTCGAACAGTTTCGCGCGGGCCTCTTGCGCCACATCGCCATCGAAGAGAAGTTGCTGCTGACGGCAGCGCGGCGCGCTCGCGGTGGAGAGCCGATCGAGCGGGCGCGCGCGCTGCGCATCGAGCATGGGGCGCTCGCGAGCTTGCTCGTGCCCACGCCCGATCTCGCGTTGTGTACCGAGATCGCCGCGCTGGTGAACACGCACGACGCCGTCGAGGAAGGTCCCAGCGGCGTGTACGCGGAATGCGAGGCGCTGATCGGCGAGGCGCTGTCGCAAACGCTCTTGGCGAGCGCACGCGAGTTTGCGCAAGTGCCCGTCGCACAGCATTTCGATGGCGAGGGCACGGTGCGCACCGCCGAGCTGGCGCTGGCTTCGGCGCGCCGCATGGCCGCACCGCGCGCGGCGCGGCAACTCAGCACGACGGAGCGCGAGCTCGACAAGCTGCAGGCCGAGCATGCGAGCTTCGGCAAGCTGCTCGATCTGCTGCAAGCGCAGCTCGCCGTCTTCCACCGCGCGGAGCAGCCGGACTACGAGCTGATGCGCGACATCTTCGACTACCTCACGCGCTATCCCGACCGCTTCCACCACCCGAAGGAAGACCGCATCTTCGAGAAGCTGGCGCAGCGGGATCCGTCCACGCGGGCGAACGTGGGCGTGCTGGCCAAGCAGCATCAAGTGATCGCGCACAGCGGCGCGCGCTTTCTGCAGAAGCTCGAGGCCGCGCTGGCCGGCGCGATCCTGCCGCGGCAGGCGGTGGAAGCCCCGGCCCAAGACTACATCGCGTTCTACCGCGCGCACATGAAGCTCGAAGAAAGCCAGCTCTTCCCAATCGCGCGTTTGCAGCTGCGCGAGTCGGACTGGTTGGAGCTCGACGCAACGCCGACCGAGGCAGTCGATCCGCTCTTGGGCAGCAAGCTCCAAGCGCGCTACCGCGCAATCCAGCGCCGCATCTCCATGGCAGCCGAGTGCGGCTGCGCAGTGAACTGACACGCACTTCCAACACGCATTGCCAAGAGGAGCCAGCCGCCATGAGCCTAGAAACCGCGTCCCACACCCAGAGCATCGACAGCCTCGACGTGCGCGTCATCCCGCCACCGCAGAAGCACCCGACGATCATGGCGAAGTTCGAGGCCCTCTTGCCTGGCACCTCGTTCACGCTGATCAATGACCACGATCCCAAGCCCCTGCACTACCAGTTCAGTGCCGAGTGTGCCGGACGCTTCGAGTGGGAGTATGTGGAGCGCGGGCCCGAAGTGTGGCGCGTGCGCATCGGCAAGGTTTGATGCACGAGACACCGAGGGAAATCACCATGACACAGCAAGCACTACCCGCCGTCGTCTCCGCCACCGGCCAAACCCGCGAGCGCGAGCTCGACGTGCGGCCAGTGCTTGCCAAGGGGGGCGACCCCTTCCACCTGATCATGAAGACGCTGCAAACGCTGGAGGCTAACGAAGCGTTGCACCTGATCGTGGGCTTCGAGCCTGCGCCGCTCTACGCGATCATGCGTAGCGCAGGCCGCGCCGCGCACACCGAACAGCGCGACGGCGCCTACCACGTGTGGTTCTACTGCGACCCGAAGCTGCAGCCCGAGCCCGCGCCCGGTGCAGAACGCGTGGCGCTGCAAGAGCCGGTGGAGATGGACGTGAGGGGGCTCGAGCCGCCGGGACCGCTGGTCGCGATCCTGGAGAAGCTCGCGAGCCTGGGACCCGGTGCGCAGCTGCTCGTGCATCATCACCGTGAGCCGGTGTTGCTCTACGAGAAGCTCAAGCTGCGTGGCTATGCGGCGCGCACGCAGCGGCGCGGCGAAGGCGACTACATGGTCCACGTCGCACCCGCATGGGCGTTCGAAGAACCGACCACGCCAAGCAAGGCTGCAGGCTGAGCCGTGCGTGCCCAGAGCCTCGCGACGCAGTATGCGCCTTCGCTGCGGCTCGTAGCTGCGCACTTCGCGCTGGGCATCGTGGGCTTCGTGGCGTTCTCGTTCGCGCTGTTCTTTCGCGCGGCCTTCGTGCACGGGCACTTCTTTCAGCCGCAGATCCTTGGTCTGGTGCACCTGTGCGTGCTCGGCTGGCTCTTACCCATCACGCTGGGCGCGCTGCACCAGCTGATTCCCGTGGTGTTCGAGGCCAAGGTGCGCTCGGAGCGCGCGCCCTGGATCGCGCTCGCGCTGTATGTGGTGGGCGCCAGCGGTTTCGTCGCGCAGCTGTGGTCGTTCTCGTTCGGTGACGGCTTCGTGGGCTCGGCGGCGCTGCTGGTGCTCGCGCTCTATTTGTACCTGGGCAATCTCGCGGCCACGCTCTGGCATGGCGCCGCGCGCACGCTGACCGGCGCCTGCGTGATCGCCGCCTTCCTGTATCTCAGCGTGGCGGCAGGGCTCGGGTTCGCGCTGGCGCTGCATCTGCACGCGCCCTATCTGTCGATCGATCATCTGCGTCTGCTGCGCGTGCACGCGCACGTTGCAGGCTTCGGGTTCTTCGGATTGCTCATCATGGGCGTGTCGTATCGGCTGCTCGAGATGTTCCTGATCGCCTACGTGAAGCGTGAAGACGCGGGCTGGTTCGCCTTGGCCGCTGTGAACGTCTCGCTCGCGGCGCTGGTCGGGTACCATCTGCTGGCGCCTTCGAGTCGCTTGCTGACCGTGTCGGTGATCGCGGCGGTGCTCGGCATCGGCGCATTCCTCGTGCAAGTGAGCCGCATCTACCGCGCGCGCATGCGCAAGCGCACCGACTTGCCGTGGCGCCACACAGCGGCCTCGTTCAGCTACCTGGTGGTGGCTGCGGTGATCGCCGTGATCATGGCCAGCATGCGACTCGACAGCGCCGTTGAAGAGCGCTTGCAGCTGGCCTACGGCTTCGTCGCGCTGCCTGGCTTCATCGGCAGTGTGATCGTGGGTCAGCTGCACAAGATCTTGCCATTCCTGGTCTGGTTTCATCGCTACAGTCACTACGTGGGCTTGCGTGAGGTGCCCGCGGCGAGCGAGCTGCTCGCTGTGTCGCCGCAGCGCGTGCAGTGGTTTCTGATGCATGGCGGCATTGCCGTGGTGGCCTTGGGCTTGCTCCTGGGTCAGGGCGCGCTGCGTACCTGCGGCGCGGGCTTGCTGCTGGCGTCATCGCTGCTGTTCGCGCGCAACATGTGGACCGTCTACAGGAGTCATCCATGACCGACGCAGAGCTCGCCGCCCAAGTCGACCTTGCACTGCGCGATGTGCCCGACCCTGAAACCGGCATCAACATCGTCGACATGGGGCTCGTGTGTGCCATCGTTGCAGACGCGGCCACGCAGAGCGTAACGCTGACTGTCACATTCACCACCCCCGCCTGCCCGGCCGGGGCAGCGATTCTCGCCGGCATCGAACGGCGGCTCAAACGCGTCGCTGGCATCGAGTCGGTCGATCTGCAGCTGAGCTTCGAGCCACCGTGGACGCCCGAGCGCATCAGCGAAGCGGGTCGCACCGAGCTCGGCTGGGAGCCGCCCGAGTCGAAAGCGGACGCTTGGCGCATGCCGGGGACGCGCTGACCGCGCCCGCGTGTTTCGTGGGAGGGCGGATCCAGCATGTGAGCGGGAAGACCGCGGCTCCTTGCCAACATGTACACAGAATGGCATTTCATGTACATGAGCCTCCGCCACAACCACCTGAAGATCGATCAGCGCAAGCTTGATCGCGCCAAGAAGCTCCTGTCCATGCCCAGCTGGTCTCAAAGCTAAAGACGGCAGGCGTTCGAACGGAATGCCGCGCGCGAGTCGCTCTTGCTGAGCTCGGCTTCGTGCGGCCACATTGCGCGTCGCCGCAGGTGCGCAGCGTGACAATCTCCTCAAACCACGCGGATCGTCAGCTGCTGCACGCCGATGCGTAGCTCGCGGCTGGTGGCGCGCCGCTCCACGATCTGGGCTGCGTCGTGCGTGCCCGCGGCATCGAACTGACGACGCGCGCGGTAGATGTCGAGCGCGAGCTGCGCGGGCGTCGTGTTCAGCATCTTGAGCAACCGCGCCTGATCGACCCAGCCGTGGCTCGCGACGGAAGGCTCGGCGGCCTGCTGATCGGCGAGGCGTGCGCGCGCCAACGTGAGCAGCAAGTAGCTGTGCGCGCGCGAACGCAGCGGGATGCGCTGCGCGGCGTGCACGATCACGATTTCGACCTCTTCCTCGTTGCGACTGACGGCCAGCTCGAGCGCAATGTTGGCCGGCGTCATGCGCGTGGCGCGCGGCCCGGTGGTGGCATGCACTGCGCCGCCCGGCTCGAAGCGAAACGCCCGCCCACCTGCCACCACGACCTCGTCGTGCTGGGGATGCCAGGCGCGGTCGGCGCCCTCGGCGACCCACACGCCATCCGTGCCCTGGTACAACGACAGCTCCGGCAGCTCGGGATCCGGCAGCGCGATGAGGCCGCCCACTGCGAGCACACGCTGCCCGTTGTCGAGCGCAACGGCCACCGCCTCCGGCGGATCGGCCTCGGTCACCAGCCAGTGCGACGGATCGTTCCCGAAGCGCACGCGATCCCCGATGTGCAACAGCGCACGCTTACCCGCGTCGAGCTTGCGCTCGTTCACGAACGTGCCGTTCAAGCTGCCCAAGTCCTGCAGCTCCCAGCTGCTGCCGTTCCAGCGCACGCCGGCATGCCGCCACGACACCGATTCGTGCTCCAAGCGCAGCGTCGAATCCGGCGCCCGCCCCACGACGGTGTCCGCCCAAAGCGCCCAGCA
>JADGRE010000356.1 GCA_017881185.1 Pseudomonadota bacterium
CTATCCATCGCCGGCAGCGCTCGCGCCGAGCCACGTTACCGCGTGCTCGATCTCGGAGGCTTCGGTGGAAGCACGAGTCGAGGCAGCGCCATCAACGACGCGGGTGAAACTTTGGGCGACGCATCATCGGCTTCGACCGCTTGGGACGCATCGTTTGCGCGGGCCAATCAAGCGACCAGCGGATCCTTCTTTGCCGAGTCCGACGGAACAGAGCATGCGCTGCCGGGCGCCGGCGTGGCGCTCAACGGTCGCGGCGAGGTCGTCGGTACGCAGACTTCGACCGACGCGTGTGGGGCTTCACTGCGCAGCGGGTTCGTGTGGAGTCTGCGACTCGGAGCGCGGCCGCTGCCGCCGCTGCCGGGTGATCTCGAGAGTGTTGCGACGGCGATCAACGACGCTGGCGCAGTCGTCGGCTATTCCGCCGACGCGAGCTCGACGCCGCACGCCGTCGTGTGGATCCGAGGGCAAGCCCAGGCCCTGGGTACGCCGGACGGCAGTACGCCCATCGCGATCAGCAATCGCGGCCAAGTCCTCGGCTTTCTCGCGGGCAAGACCAAGGGCACCACGTACAACTTCTTCCTCTGGACGGCGTCCACGGGTTTCCAGCTAGCGCCATCGTTGACGCGCGCTGGCGACCAGCTCAGCCAGGCGATTGCGTTGAACGATCATGGACAGATCCTCGGCACGTCGAGCGACGGCAAGTTCGTCCCGCACGCGGTGCTCTGGGATGCCAGCGTCGGCCTGCGCGACCTCGGACAGGTGTCAGGTGACACGTCCAGCACGGCCCTTTCCCTCAACGACCGGGGGGACGTGCTTGCCGTGTCCACGGCTGCGCCTGGCAGCGCGCAGCATTTCTTCGTGTGGAACAGCTTGAGCGGACTGCGCAACGTCGATGTGGGGCAGCCGGTCACGAGCGTCGCAGCGCTGAACGCTCACGGCGATCTGGTCGGCACGACGCCCGATCGTCGCGGTGCGCCGCGCGCGTTCGTCTACCGCAGACGCACACTGCGCGAGCTCGGCGCACTGGGCGGAGACTGGAGCGTGGGTAGCGCGCTCAACGCCAATGGTGATGTCGCGGGCTACGCGCTCGACGTGACCGGTAACCTGCACGCCTTCCGCTGGACGAAGACCCGCGGCCTCGAGAACCTCGGTGATCTCGACGCGGGCGCGGGCAACAGCGTCGCGACCGGAATCAACGCGGCCGGACAGATCAGCGGCACGGCGTTCAAGACGCGACTGACACGGCAACGCGGCTTCGTGTGGAGCGCGCTCACGCAGATGAGTGACATCGGCTCGCTCGAGGGGCCCGGCGTCGGGTTCACCGCAGCCAACGCCATCAACTCGCTCGGCCAAGTGGTCGGCTTCTCGAGTCAGACGCTGGCCAACGGCAACTTCGCCATCCCGCCGTTCCTGTGGGATGCCGTCCGCGGTATGCGGGCGCTGCCGCTACCGGCGGACTTCCTGACGTTCTTCTCGGCGCCGGCCGTCGCGATCAACGACCACGCCACCGTCGTGGGCTGGGGCGCGGCGTTCTCGGGCGATGCGGGCTGGATCTGGGACGCAGCCCTGGGCAGCCGCGACCTGCTCACCGTCGCGGGTGAGGCCGCCATGCCGACCGCGATCAACGCGCAGAACCAAGTCGTGGGCGCTGCGCCGGCGCCAGCATCGAGCTGTGCGTTCGAGACCTCGCGCGCGTTCATCACGGGAGACGACGGCCGTGCGCTCGATCTCGGTGCGCTCGCGGGAGACGCGTACAGTACGGCACGCGGCATCAACGCGCGCGGGCAAGTGGTGGGCGACTCGGGCTTCCCGACGACGCGCGCGTTTCTGTACGAGGCAGGCCAGATGCGCAACCTCAGTGATCTACTCGCCGATCGCGAGTGGACCCTGCAGAGCGCGGAGGCCATCAACGACGCCGGTGAGATCACGGGGGTCGGAATCCATCGTGGCCAGGTCCACGGGTTCCTGCTGGAACCCGTGCGCGCCGCGGGTCACTGACTCGTCCAGGCAGCGGGCGCAGAACGCGTCCCGACACGCGGTGTGGTGCAAGCGCGCCGCACCACGCGGCCTGCCTCGTACGCGAGGCTCCGCGCCCCGCGGCACAGTCTACCAGGCGCTGTCATCCTCGGATAACATGCCTCCACCCTACCCGGCTTCTTCTGCGCGGCAGCTCAATCACTCACTGGGCGCCGCCCTCCGCTTCCATGCCTTCGACCAGCACGAGCTCGTCCTGTTCGGGCAGGTGCGGCTTGCCGTCGTAATCCATGTAGTGACCGGAGCGATTGGCTTTGGTCTGCAAGTAGAAGCGATTGTGTTGGTTCGCCGGCATCACATGCGGGATGCGACCGCTGACGCTGATGCCGTGCTGTTCGAGCTGACGGATCTTGTTGGGGTTGTTGGTCATCAGCCGCACCGAGCCAATGTTGAGGCTGGCGAGCATGTGCGCGGCGACGGAATAATCGCGCTCGTCATCGCGAAAGCCCAAGGCGAGGTTGGCATCGACGGTGTCCAGGCCGCGATCTTGTAGCGCATACGCGCGGATCTTGTTGATCAGGCCGATGCCGCGACCTTCCTGCCGCAAGTAGAGCAGCACGCCACGCTCTTGCGATCCCAGGGCGCGCAGACCACCTTCCAGCTGATCGCGACAGTCGCAGCGCAGCGAGCCCATCACGTCGCCGGTCAGGCATTCCGAGTGCAAACGCGCAGGGACGTCGCTTGCGCCCATCACGTCACCGTGCACCAAGGCGATGTGCTCCTTTCCGTCGCGGTTGTTCCAGAACGCGACGATGCGGAACTCCCCGAAGCGACTGGGAAGATCCGCGACCGCGTCGACTTTCACGCAGATGCCATGCGCGCCGAAACCGGGGCAGTTGTGATCTTTGTCACGCTCGACCAGGTCGTCGAGTGTCGCGACCCGAGTCAATCCCTTGCATGGCGCGGCGGTCATGGCGTCACCATACGCCGCCAGCGGGCAGCTCGCCAACACAGCCGCTCGGCTCCCACGGGCAGTTCACCGGCCGGAGCGCCCGCGCGGCTTTCTCCCGCTCCAGATCGCTTGTTTGGTCGCTGGCGGACCGCGACGTGCATTGCCGGATTGCTTCAAGCCCGGCCTCGCGCATGCGCACCTCCGACACACCACTGAACAAGTCATATGCGCCTGCATGTCACCGAGGACTAGCGGGCCGCAGGTGACCTCCACGCGAGACCCGGCCCTATCGTCGCCGCCGTCGAGCGCGACGAGGTGAGCCAAGTCGCACGACAGCTGCTCACCGAGTTCGGCTCCATCTCCGCTGTCGCCTGTCAGCAGACCGTCGACTCGCGCCCGCGTCCGCGATGCCATCGAAGCGGTAGCGTCCCCAACGAAAAAGCCGGGCTCGCTTCGTCCGGGTAACAAGATCCGACTTGGACTCGCTCTGTCGGGCGCCCTCTTCGTCGTCGTCTTCTGCCGCTGATGGCGGCAGCGCGAACGTGTCCGCCGGCAGGCGCTTCACCTTCAAGCACGACACCGCGTCG
>JADGRE010000357.1 GCA_017881185.1 Pseudomonadota bacterium
GTGCTGAGCACGCGCAGCGCATACGCGTGGTCCAGGCCCGTGGAGAAGAGCCCCGTCACGAGCGAGGTCCCGATCAGCGCCAAGAGCGGTGCCACGTGGGTGGCCGTGGGGTTCCAGGTTGGCGTGCCACCGCTTTCGCGCGAGATGGCGTGGTCGCCGCTGAAGTACTTCGAACGTTGGACCAGCGCGATCATCGACAGTGCGACCACGCACGAGACGATCCAGCCGGCCTTGGAGTGGAAACCCGACAGCGCGATCTCGGGCGAGATGAAGGTGCCGACGCAGATCAGTGCCAGGATGCGCAGGACGTTGCCGATCCAGACCGCCACGATACCCAGCGGTATGAGCCCGAACGCGCGCGGCAGCAGCAAGCGCTCGCGCGCGCCCCAGATGTAGATCAGCGTGAACGAGATGATGAAGCCGATGCCCTCGAGGCCGGAGCATGGCGAAGACACCACCACGAAGAAGTCGGTGGTGCCGATGATGTCTTCTTGGGGCAGGTACACCACCTCTGCGCCGAGCAGGTTGAGCAGAAAGTAGACGGTTGCCGTGGTCGACAGGTTCAGCACCGGCCACAGCTGGGCGCTCGCGAGCCCTGCGACCCATGCGAAGATGCCCAGGCCCAGCCCGAGCACGCCCACCCGAGCGCTGTGACGCAAGAGCGGTCCGAGCGCGCGCCAGGGCAACGCCGCAGGGATGAGCGAGAGCACCGTGAGCGCCATGCATGCCAGCCAGCCGAACATCCATGCAGCGGGTGGCGGCGGCGCGTCGGGCGTGCGCGACACCAGGGCGCGGGTGAGCGCGAGCAGACCCGCGTAGCTCAGCGCATTGAGCAGCAGCATCGGTACGGTGCGGATCTCGGCGGCGTGCCGCGCGACGAGCGCGGTGGCCTCGGCGCGCAGCGCACGGCCTGCGAGCGCGAAGGTCGCGGTGCCCACCACGAAGGCCAGTGGTGTGAGAATGCCGAAGTACCCGAACGCGCCCAGGTAGCCTGCGTTGCGCAACAGCGGCACGGCGTCGAAGCGAAAGCTGACCCACAAGTACTCGAGCAAGAGCAGCGCGAGTAGGCCGAGCCAGCGCATGCGGAGCCGGCGCACCACCGCGGATGCCGCGAGCTCGGGTGCAACGGGCTCGGAGCTGGACGGCGGCATGGCAGGCAGGTCAGCAGCATAGAGGCACTTGCCTGGGCTGCCAAATCTACGGTCGGCAGCGCGCGCGGCGTGGGGTTTTGACTCTGGCGCGAGGCTCGGAGTAACGTCGCGCCGGTCGGATAGCGCACTGTGGCGTGTTCCTCGTTTGCCGAAGGGAAGTCGTCGTGAAGAACCTGTTTTCTGTGCAAGGTAAGGTCGCGCTCGTCACCGGAGGCAGCCGCGGCATCGGCTACATGATCGCCCGCGGCTACGTGGAGAACGGCGCCAAGGTCTACATCAGTGCGCGCAAGGCCGAGGCCTGCGACGCCGCCGCCAAGGAGCTGAGCGCCTACGGGCAGTGCGTCTCGATCCCAGCGGACGTCTCGAGCGACGCGGGCCTCGACAAGCTCGTGGCCGAGCTCAGCAAGCGCGAGCCGCAGCTGCACATCCTCGTCAACAACGCCGGCGCGAACTGGGCCGAGCCCATCGATGCCTACGCCGAGTCGGGCTGGGACAAGGTGCTCGACACCAACTTGAAGTCGGTGTTCTTTCTGACGCGCAAGCTCTTGCCGCTCTTGCGCGCGGCGGGCACGCATGCCGATCCGGCACGCGTCATCAACATCGGCTCCATCGACGGTCTGCACGTGGACGGGTTCGAGACCTACGCGTACTCGTCGAGCAAGGCCGCCGTGCATCACCTCACGCGCGTGCTGGCGCGGCGGCTCGCGCCCGAGCACATCACGGTCAACGCGGTCGCGCCCGGGCCCTTCGAGAGCAAGATGATGGCGGAGACCCTGCGCACCTTCGGTGAGCTCATCAAGAGCAACTGTCCGCGCGGTCGCATCGGCGAGCCCGAAGACATGGCGGGCGTCACGCTCTACCTGGCTTCGCGTGCGGGCGCGTACCTGACCGGCGTGGTGATTCCGGTCGACGGCGGCCTTGCCACTACCGTCTGAGCAGGTACCGGCTCGCGAACAGGCGGGCCACGTCGCGCTGTGCGACCAAGCGTGCGCCGTTCCACACGCGGCGGTCGGCGTGGTCGAAGTCGATGCCCTTGCCGGAGCAGCGTTCGAGCCAGTGCATGGCCTCGTGCACCACGAGCAGCCTGCGGTGGTCCACCGGCTGTAGCTTGGAGATCACCAGCAGCGGCACGTGATCGTTGTCGAGCAGGTTGTAAGGGAACACCTGTTCGTACTGTTCGGTGTTGCAGGCGTACAGCTTGCCACCCGCGTGCACTGGCTTGCGCCCGCACAGCTCGGTGAAGGGTTCCGGAGAAGTCACCACCACGTGTACGCGCCCGAGCTCCTCGTCACACTTGGATGACCAGGGCAAGCCAGCCACGCGCCAGGCGTAGACGGCTGCTTCGATCGTGGTGCGGTCTTCGGAGCCGGGTAGAGTTGCAGCAGACGGTAGCGGGGCCGCGCATCCGACGATGCCCGTGATCAAGATGGCGACTGCTGTGTGCTTCACGAGGGCCTCGCGGAATTTGCCAGCTCGTCCCGAGACAAACCCGGCGGCAAACCCGGTGGCGCGCCTCGTCTCGGGACAACGGACAGGGCGCGAGCTTCTGCAGCAGACTCCATAGATGTTGGATCGGCGATGGCAGCTGCACAAGCCGACGCAGCAAGGTCGCGCGCACCGTCGCGGCGGTCGCGCGACAAGCGCGCCTGCGTGCCTACGTGAACGGCGAACGTATGTCAGCGCACTAGCGTGCGAGCCGGGCCACGGCGAGCTCTGCCAACAGCGCCGCCGGCGTATCCACGGGTGCCTTGCACGTAAGCGCTTGGCACACATACGCACGGGCGGTTGCGCCGGCTGTCTTGTCTTTCGCGATGGGTAGCAGTGCGAGGTCGGTGTTCGCGTTTGCGAGCGCGATCACGCGCTGCGGCCGCCAGCAGCTGCGCACCGCACGCAGCAGCGCAAGCGTCGCCGGCGCGTCGGGCTCGCCCGCGATCACGATCTCGAGCGGTGACGCGAGCGAGAAATCGAGCGCGATGAGCAAGTGCGAGAACGCCTGCGGATGACGGCTCGCCACGGCGCCGAGCGCTTGAAGCGCGAGCTCGGCTGCGTCGCGCAGCGGCGACCGCGTCGTGAGCTCGGACAAGCGCAGCAGGTTGAGCGCATGCACCGCTGCACCCGAAGGCAGGGCGCCATCGTGCAGGCTCTTGCAGCGCGTGAGCAGGGTCTCGTGCCCTTCGCCCGTGGTGAAGTAGCCGCCGCGCTCACGGTCGGCGAAGCGCGCTTCGACCAGCTCGCTGAGCGTCAGCGCCTCTGCCAACCAGCGTGGCTCGAACGACGCCTCGTACAGCTCGAGCAGGCCTTGTGCGACGAAGGCGTAGTCGTCAAGATAGGCGTTGAGGTGGGCGCG
>JADGRE010000044.1 GCA_017881185.1 Pseudomonadota bacterium
GAAGATGACGGTGGAGCTCATCAGCCCGGTGGCTCTGGAGCAAGCGCAGCGCTTCGCCATCCGCGAAGGTGGCAAGACCGTCGGCGCCGGCGTCGTCACGAAGCTCCTTGATTGACCCGACGCGGAGAATTAGTGGCAGAACGACTCAAAGTAGTGCTCGTGTGTGAGGCGTGTGGGGCGCGTAACTATCAGACGACGAAGGCGCGCATCGGGAAAGCGGAGCGACTGCAACTGAAGAAACATTGCCCAACCTGCAACAAGCACACGGTGCACAAAGAATCAAAGTGAGGCTGCGCAAGCAGGCTCTCTGAGAGCCCGGGAAACCGGGTGCCGGGAAGCCGGAATACGGATGTACCGAAGGCCAGTAGCTCCAATGGTAGAGCAGGGGATTCCAAATCCTCAGGTTGTGGGTTCGAATCCCTCCTGGCCTGCCGAAAACGCGACGACGAGCAACGAGACCGAGTGACACAACCCGCACGTAGCTGACGAACATGAACCAAGCCAGCGACATCACGAACGACCCGGAGAACCCGGAGACCAGCGGCGTGCAACCACGCGGTGGCGACACTCGCGGTCAGGGTGACAGTGGGGGTCGCGGCGAGGGTCGTGCGCTCGGCTTGACGCGCTGGGTACAGTACGTGTTCGTGGTGATCGGCGCGTTCTTGTTCTGGTTCCTGGACAAGGCCGCAACGCTCGTCCTGCTGAACTTCATGGAGCCGAACGAGATCGCCGTTTCGAGCGGTGCGTTCGTGGTAGCTGGCTTCCTCGCGTACCGCCTGCACCAGCACGCCACGGTGCACCGCATCGCGGCTGAAATCGTGGGCGAGCTCGCGAAGGTGAGCTGGCCGACGACCAAGGAGACTCGCGTCTCGACCTTCATCGTCATCGTCACGTCGTTGATCGCCGCCGCTGTCGTGGGCGGCTTCGACTTCGTGTGGTCGGCCATCACCGACCTTCTCTACAAGTACAAGGTATAGGCCCGTGGCAGCCGAAAAAGACATTCAGGAATCCGGAAGTCCGCTCGTTACCGCGCTGGCTGGATCACCGTCGGGCTCGTCGCTGGACTCGACGTTGCAGCGCGCCGCTTCGGAGCTTGAAGGTGCCAAGGCACCCAAGTCGATGAAGTGGTACGTGGTGCAGGTCTACTCGGGCTTCGAGCAGAAGGTGAAGCTCTCGCTGCACGAGCAGATGAAGCAGAAGAACATGGAGGACTCCTTCGGCGAGATCCTCATTCCGACCGAGACCGTGGCAGACGCTCAGGGCGGCAAGCGTGTTTCGTCGAAGACCTTCTATCCGGGCTACATCTTCGTGCAGATGGCCATGAGCGACGAAGCCTGGCACGTGGTGCGCGACACGCCGAAGGTCACCGGCTTCGTCGGTGGTCGCAAGCCGCAGCCCGTGCCGCCGCCGGAAATCCAGTCGGTGGTACAGCAGGTCGAAGAGGGCGCCGCCAAGCCGCGCCCGCGCGTGATGTTCTCGGCCGGCGATCACGTGCGCGTGAACGACGGTGCGTTCGCGAACTTCACGGGCACGATCGAAGAAGTGAAGCCCGAGAAGCAGAAGGTCCGCGTGCTCGTGTCGATCTTCGGTCGCGCGACGCCGGTGGAACTGGACTACAGCCAGGTCGAGAAGACTGCTTAATTTTGCTGACCGGTCAGTGATGACCAGGTTCGAAACGGTGCACAAATGAAGAAAGTCGTTGGACAGATCAAGCTTCAGTTGCCTGCAGGCAAGGCGAACCCCGCCCCGCCGGTGGGTCCCGCGCTCGGCCAGCACGGCGTCAACATCATGGGCTTCTGCAAGGAGTTCAACGCGCGTACGGCGTCGCAGGAGGGGATGATCGTCCCCGTCGTGATCAGCGTGTACACCGACCGCTCGTTCACCTTCGAGCTCAAGACGCCGCCGGCGTCGGTGCTCATCAAGAAGGAGCTCGGTCTCACGATCACGGGCAAGCCCGGCTCGGGCTCGCCGCGTCCGCACAAGGACAAGGTCGGCAAGATCACCCAGGCGCAGATCAAGAAGCTCGCCGAGCTGAAGATCAAGGACACCAACGCGGCGAGCATCGAAGCTTGCATGCGCTCCATCGCGGGCACCGCCCGGTCGATGGGCGTGGACGTCGTAGACTAATATGAGCGTGGTGGATTGAAAGATTTCGCGGTGGGAGGTCATTGAAACAGTGACGAATGGATTGCGAGACACAAGCGAGGCGTCGTCGGTCGCGAGGAGCGCGCGGAACGTACTTTTGTACGTGAGCACGCACCGCAGCGAGCGACGGCGGATCGCGCCGTGGATCGCTGTCCAGTCGTTACTGTTTGACCGTTTGCACCACCTTGGAGGCATATGAAGACCGGTAGGAAACGAAAGGACGCTTTGGCGAAGGTGGACAGGCAAAAGCTGTACACCGTCGACGAAGCATGTGCGCTCTTGTTGCCCGCGAGCTTCGCGCGCTTCGAGGAGACGGTCGATCTGGCCGTGCGCTTGGGTGTGAACCCACGCCACGCCGATCAAATGGTGCGTGGAGCCATCGTGCTGCCGCACGGCATCGGTAAGTCCAAGCGCGTCTTGGTGTTCGCCAAGGGCGACAAAGCTGCCGAAGCCGAAGCTGCAGGTGCCGACTTCGTCGGCTCCGACGACCTGGTCAAGAAGGTCCAGGAAGGCTTCATGGACTTCGACACCGTGGTTGCCACGCCTGACATGATGGGTCAGGTCGGTCGCCTCGGTCGTGTGCTCGGTCCGCGTGGTCTCATGCCGAACCCCAAGGTCGGCACGGTCACGATGGATGTCAGCAAGGCCGTCAAAGAGGCCAAGGCCGGCAAGATCGAGTTCCGCGTCGAGAAGGCAGGCATCGTGCACGTGCCCGTGGGCAAGAAGTCGTTTCCGGCGAACAACCTCGCCGACAACGTCCGCTCGCTTCTCGGCGCGCTCATGAAGGCCAAGCCTTCGACCGCCAAGGGTCAATACGTGAAGAGCGTGACGCTCAGCACGACCATGGGCGTGGGCATCAAGGTGGATCCAGCCACGCTGGCCCAAGAAGGGGCGGAGGCTTGATATGAGCTCCACACACGCAGCCAAGCAAGAGCAGATCGATCTCATCAAAGATCATTTCGCGCGCGCCACCTCGGCGGTGCTCGTCGACTTCCGCGGCCTCACGGTCTCGAAGGCCACCGAGCTTCGTAACCAGTTCCGTGCAGCGGGCGTCGACTACAAGGTCGTCAAGAACACGCTTGTGCGCATGGCGGTGAAGGGCAGCAAGCTCGACAACGACGTGTTCCTCAAGAACCTCGTGGGCCACACCGGCATCGCGTGGACGTACGAGGATCCGTCGACCGCCGCCAAGGTCTTGAAGGAGTTCCGCAAGGACGAAGTCGTCGCTGCGAAGCTCGCCATCAAGTGCGGCGTCGTCGAGAACACGGTGATGGCCGGTTCGCGCGTCGAGACCGAGCTCGCCACCATGCCTGGCAAGAACGAGATTCGCGCCATGCTCTTGGCGACTCTCAATGCACCCGCACAGAGCCTGGTTCGCCAGCTCGCCGCGGCCCCGCAGAACCTCGCATACGTCCTGGACGCGCGCCAACGTCAACTCGCAAGCAAGTAACCAACCAACCGAAACAACTTTTGTGCTGCCGCGGCAGCCGTGGATGAGTGGAGATACCGATGCCAAATCTGAATCAAGAACAAATGGTGGAAGAGCTCAGCAGCTGGACCGTGGCCGACGTAGCCGGCCTCGTGAAGGCGCTCGAGACCAAGTGGGGCGTGTCAGCTGCA
Source organism: Pseudomonadota bacterium (assembly GCA_017881185.1). Lineage (GTDB taxonomy): Bacteria > Myxococcota_A > Polyangia > Polyangiales > JAFGIB01 > JADGRF01. Next base: position 3,766 of record JADGRE010000044.1, read on the forward strand.
CCGGTCGCTGTGGCCGGTGGTGCGGGCCCTGCCGCCGCTGCCGCTGCTCCTGCTGAAGAGCAGACCGAGTTCACGGTCGAGCTCACCGGTGGTGGCGACAAGAAGATCCAGGTGATCAAGGTGGTCCGCGAGGTCACCAGCCTCGGTCTTGCCGAGGCGAAGAAGCTCGTCGAGGAGGCCCCCAAGGTCGTCAAGGAAGGCCTGTCGAAGGCCGATGCAGAAGAGCTCAAGAAGAAGCTGGAAGAAGCGGGCGCAACCGTTGCCCTCAAGTAATTCCTCACGTCGCTCACTGGCAACTGTCTCCGAGCGACCCACGACGCTCGGCACGGGGCTCTTTTGCCTCGCGCCGAGTGTCGCGCTTTGCTCGACCCGTGCTTCGGTAGCGGGTCGGGCGGGCTGCTTCTTCTGTGTTTAGCGGAACAGCCTGCGGTTTTCCGCGAATTGTGCAGCGGAACAACCTGCGGTTTTCCGCGAAATAGTCTGCAGGTCACGTGCGGATGGGCCTTCGGCCATCCCGAAATGTCACGACAGTCCCAGGCAGCTTTGGCTGCTGGGGTTGGTTAGGAGCCCGAGTATGGTGGCGGCAATCCAGACGAATTTCCGGGTGCGACAGAGCTTCGGCAAGATCGAGAGAATCATCGAGATCCCGAACCTCATCGACATCCAGATGAAGTCCTACGACAAGTTCCTGCAGACGGTCGTCGAGCCGGGGCAGCGTCAGGAGTTCGGTCTGCAGGGCGTGTTCCGGAGCGTGTTCCCGATCCGTGATTTCAACGGAACGAGCGAGCTCGTGTTCGTGAGCTACACGCTCGAGAAGCCCAAGTACGACGTCGACGAGTGCCGGCAGCGCGGCATGACCTTCGCGGCGCCGATCAAAGTCACCATCCAGCTCATCATCTACGACTCGGCCGGCGAAGGCGCCGAGCGCTTGGTTCGCGACATCAAAGAGCAGGAGGTCTACTTCGGCGAGATCCCGCTCATGACCGAGAACGGTACGTTCATCATCAACGGCACCGAGCGTGTCGTGGTGAGTCAGCTGCACCGCAGCCCGGGCGTGTTCTTCGATCATGACAAGGGCAAGACGCACTCGTCGGGCAAGTTGCTCTACCAGGCGCGCATCATCCCATACCGCGGCTCGTGGCTCGACTTCGAGTTCGACCCGAAGGACTTGCTGTATTGCCGCATCGACCGTCGGCGCAAGATGCACGCGACCGTGTTGCTCAAGGCGCTGGGCTACAGCACGCACGAGCTGCTCGGCATCTTCTACAGCACCGAGTCCATCTACCTCGAAGCGAGCAAGAAGTGCTCGAAGTCGATCGAATACGATCTCTTGCCCGGCCAGCGCGCGACGCGCGACATCAAGGTCGACGGCGAAGTCATCGTGCGCAAGAATCGCAAGTTCACGCGCGCCGCGATCCGCAAGCTGCGTGAAGGCAACCTCGATCGCTTGCCGGTCGACCAGACCGAGCTCGTGGGCAAGGTCAGCGCGCAAGACGTGATCGACGAAGAGACCGGCGAGGTCATCCTCGCGGTCAACGAGGAGCTCAGCAACGACAAGATCGAGGCCTTGCGCAAGGCGAAGATCGACGAGTTCAAGGTGCTCTTCATCGACGGCCTGAACGTCGGCAGCTACCTGCGCGACACCTTGGTGGCGGACAAGATCCAGACGCAGGATGAAGCCATCCTCGAGATCTACCGCCGCCTGCGCCCGGGTGATCCCCCGACGCTCGAGACCGCGCGCACGCTCTTCCACAACTTGTTCTTCAATCCCGAGCGCTACGACTTGTCGCGCGTCGGCCGCTTGAAGCTGAACTACAAGTTCTACAAGGACGACAAGGACAAGGTTCCGCTGGAGATCCAGGTCCTGACGAAGCAAGACATCGTCGAGACCGTCCGGCACCTGATCCACTTGAAGAACACGCGCGGCGCGGTGGACGACATCGACCATCTCGGCAACCGTCGCGTGCGCGCCGTGGGCGAGCTGATGGAGAATCAGTACCGCATCGGCCTGGTGCGCATGGAGCGCGCGATCAAAGAGCGCATGAGCATGTCGCAAGAGCTGGAAACGCTCATGCCGCATGACTTGATCAACGCGAAGCCCGTGAGCGCGGTGGTCAAGGAGTACTTCGGCAGCTCGCAGCTGTCGCAGTTCATGGACCAGACGAATCCCTTGTCCGAGGTCACGCACAAGCGTCGTCTCTCGGCCCTTGGACCTGGCGGTCTCACCCGCGAGCGCGCGGGCTTCGAGGTGCGCGACGTTCACGCCACGCACTACGGCCGTATCTGCCCGATCGAGACGCCGGAAGGTCCGAACATCGGCTTGATCGCGTCGCTGTCCACCTTCGCTCGCGTGAACGAGTACGGCTTCGTCGAGACGCCGTACCGCCGCGTCGAAGGCGGCAAGCTCAGCCTCGACATGCGCTGGTACAGCGCGCTCGAGGAAGAGAACCACTACATCGGCCAGGCCAACGCCAAGATGGATCACGACGGCAAGTTGACCGACTCGCTCGTCAACGCTCGCTACAACGGCGAGTTCGTCATGGTTCCGCCCGAGACCATCACCTTGATGGACGTCTCGCCCAACCAGTTGGTGTCGGTGGCTGCGTCGCTGATTCCGTTCCTGGAACACGACGACGCCAACCGCGCCTTGATGGGCTCGAACATGCAGCGCCAGGCGGTGCCGCTAATTTCTCCTGTCGCTCCCATCGTGGGTACGGGTCTCGAGATGCGCGTCGCGCGCGACTCGGGCGTGTGCGTGACGGCCAAGCGCGACGGCTTCGTCGAGTCGGTCGAAGCCACGCGTATCGTCGTTCGTGGCAACGACGAGAGCAATCCGATCCCGGACATCCATCGTCTCACCAAGTTCCAGCGCTCCAACCAGGGCACTTGCTACAACGTGAAGCCGGTGGTGAACGCGGGCGACATCGTCAAGCGCGGCGATGTGCTCGCGGACGGTCCTGCGATCGACAAGGGTGAGCTCGCTCTCGGTCAGAACGTGGTCGTCGCGTTCATGCCGTGGGGTGGCTACAACTTCGAGGACTCGATCCTGATCTCCGAGCGCGTGATGCGCGAGGACGTCTACACCTCGATCCACATCGAGGAGTTCGAGTGCGTCGCGCGCGACACCAAGCTCGGCAAGGAAGAGATCACGCGCGACATTCCGAACGTCGGTGAAGAGTCCCTCAAGGACATCGACGACTCGGGCATCGTGCGCATCGGCGCCGAAGTGGGCCCCGGTGACGTACTCTGCGGAAAGATCACGCCCAAGGGCGAGACGCAGCTCACGCCTGAAGAGAAACTACTGCGCGCGATCTTCGGCGAAAAGGCCGGCGACGTGCGTGACAGCTCGCTGCGCGTACCGCCGGGAGTCAGCGGCATCGTCATCAGCGCTCGCGTGTTCGCGCGCAAGGGCACCGACAAGGATGACCGTGCCCGCGAGATCGAGAGCTACGAGCAAGCCAAGTTCGAGAAGGACATGGCAGACGAAATCAAGATCGTCCGCGAGAGCTCGTACGCTCGAATCGGCAAGTTGCTGAACGGTCAGAAGACCACGAACAAGCTCGTCGACGACCAAGGCACCGAGCTCATCGCCAAGGGCACGACGCTCACCGAGAAGGTGCTCGCACCGATCTCGCGCAAGTACCTGGGCGAGCTCGAGGTCGGCAAGAAGACCGACGAGGTGAAGGTCGTCCTCGAAGAGGTCAACGCGCAGGTCAAGGCCATCGAAGAGCTGTACCAGGAGAAGATCGGCAAGCTCACCAAGGGCGACGAGCTTCCCCCGGGCGTCATCAAGATGGTCAAGGTCTACGTCGCCATCAAGCGCAAGTTGCAGGTCGGCGACAAGATGGCCGGTCGTCACGGCAACAAGGGTGTCGTGTCGCGCATCTTGCCGATGGAAGACATGCCGTACCTGCCGGACGGCACACCGGTCGACGTCGTGCTCAACCCGCTCGGCGTTCCGAGCCGCATGAATGTCGGGCAAGTGCTCGAGGTTCACTTTGGCTGGGCAGGTTACCTGCTCGGTAAGCAGATCCAGGACTGGGCCGAGGACAAGGGCCTCACCGCCACGGAGCTGCGCAAGAAGCTCTTGCACGTGTTCAACAAGACCACGACCAAGAAGCTGCTCGAAGAGCTGCCGGACAGCGAGCTCGTGAAGTTCGCACATGCCTTCAAGGGCGGCGTGCAGCTCGCGACGCCGGTGTTCGACGGCGCGACCGAAGACGAGATCAATGCGCTGCTGGAAAAGGCAGGCGTGGATAAGAGCGGTCAGACCGCACTCTTCGATGGTCGTACGGGCGACACCTTCGACCAGAACGTGACCGTCGGCATCATGTACATGCTGAAGCTCCACCACTTGGTGGACGACAAGATCCACGCGCGCAGCATCGGTCCCTACTCGCTCGTCACGCAGCAACCGCTGGGTGGTAAGGCGCAGTTCGGCGGCCAGCGCTTGGGCGAGATGGAAGTGTGGGCCATGGAAGCCTACGGCGCGGCTTTTGCGCTGCAGGAATTCCTGACCGTGAAGTCCGACGACGTGCAGGGTCGTACCCGCATGTACGAGGCGATCGTGAAGGGTGACCAGTCGCTCGATCCGGGGCTGCCCGAAAGCTTCAACGTGCTCATGAAAGAACTGCAAGCGCTGTGCTTGAACGTCGAGCTCATCGACGGGACGCCCGGTGCTCGCAAAGGTGACGACGTTCTCGCGGCAGAGGAGGAGTAGCCATGAAAGACATCTTCAGCTTCTTCGAGAAACCCAAAGATCCACTCTCTTTCTCGGCTATCCGTATCGCGCTGGCCTCGCCAGAGAAGATCCGGCAGTGGTCGCACGGCGAAGTCAAAAAGCCGGAGACCATCAACTACCGCACGTTCAAGCCCGAGCGTGACGGTCTCTTCTGCGCGAAGATCTTCGGTCCGGTGAAGGACTACGAGTGCAACTGCGGCAAGTACAAGCGCATGAAGCACCGTGGCGTCGTCTGCGAGAAGTGCGGCGTCGAGGTCATTCAGAGCAAGGTGCGTCGCGAGCGCTTGGGCCACATCACGTTGGCCACGCCCGTCGCGCACATCTGGTTCCTGAAGAGCCTGCCGTCGCGCATCGGCGCGATCTTGGACATCACGCTCAAGGAGCTGGAGCGCGTGCTCTACTGCGAGAGCTACATCGTGCTCGATCCGCTGCAGACGCCTCTGCAGAAGGGCGAGATCATCTCGGAAGAGCGCTACCAGCAGCTCGCCGACGAGTTCGGCTACGACGCCTTCACTTGCAGCATGGGCGGCGAAGCCATCCTCGAGATGCTCAAAGCCATCGACGTGCACACGCTCTCCGAAGAGCTGCGCACGGACATGCGTGCGACCAGCAGCGAGGCCAAGCGCAAGAAGCTGGCGAAGCGCTTGAAGGTCGTCGAGGCGTTCAAGGAATCCGGCAACCGTCCGGAGTGGATGATGCTGACGGTCATCCCGGTGCTGCCGCCGGATCTGCGTCCGCTCGTGCCGTTGGACGGTGGTCGCTTCGCGACCTCCGACTTGAATGATCTCTACCGTCGCGTCATCAACCGCAACAACCGGTTGAAGCGCCTGGTCGAGCTCAACGCGCCTGAGATCATCATCCGCAACGAGCGGCGCATGCTGCAAGAAGCGGTCGATGCCTTGTTCGACAACGGTCGCCGCGGCAAGACCATCACCGGTCCCAACAAGCGTCCGCTCAAGTCGCTGTCCGACATGCTCAAGGGCAAGCAGGGCCGCTTCCGTCAGAACCTGCTCGGCAAGCGCGTCGACTACTCGGGCCGTTCGGTCATCGTGGTCGGCCCCGCGCTCAAGCTGCATCAGTGCGGTCTGCCCAAGCTGATGGCGCTCGAGCTGTTCAAGCCGTTCATCTACAACAAGCTGGAAGAGCGTGGCCTCGTCACGACCATCAAGTCTGCCAAGAAGATGGTCGAGAAGGGCAAAGCGGAGGTTTGGGACATCCTCGAAGAGGTGATCACCGAGCACCCGGTCATGCTCAACCGTGCACCCACGCTCCACCGTCTGGGCATCCAGGCGTTCGAGCCGGTGCTGATCGAAGGCAAAGCCATTCAGCTTCACCCGCTCGTGTGCGCGGCGTTCAACGCCGACTTCGACGGTGACCAGATGGCCGTGCACGTGCCGCTGTCGATCGAAGCGCAGATGGAAGCGCGCGTGCTCATGATGAGCACGAACAACATCCTGTCGCCCGCGAGCGGTCGCCCCATCATCAACCCCACTCAGGACATCGTTCTGGGTCTGTACTACATGACGCGTGAGCGCCCATTCGCGAAGGGAAACTACGTGCCCGGTCGCAAGAAGGGCGACATGCGCGGCATCTACTCGGACCACGAAGAGGTCCAGATGGCCTACGACAACGGTGAGGTCGAGCTGCACTCGAACATCCGTTGCCGTGTCGACGGCAAGCTCATGGACACCACGGTCGGCCGCATCCTGGTCGGTCAGCTGTTGCCCAAGGCGCTGTCGTTCGACCTGGTCAACAAGGTGCTCGACAAGAAGGCGCTCTCGGCGCTGATCGACGCTTGCTACCGTACTTGCCGCAACAAGGAGACCGTTCTGCTCGCCGATCACCTGCGCACCATGGGCTTCGAACAAGCCGCACGCGCCGGTATCTCGATCTGCATGAAGGACATGGTCATCCCCAAGAGCAAGAAGGAGATCCTCGACGCCTGTCAGGCCGAGGTCGAGACCGTCATCGAGCAGTACCAGGAAGGTCTGATCACCGACGGCGAGCGCTACAACAAGGTCGTCGACATCTGGGCCGATGCAGCTGACCGCATCGCCACCGACCTGCTCGAGGGTATCGGCAAGGAAGAGATGACGGACCCGGAGACGGGCGAGAAGAAGCTCACGCCTTCGTTCAACCCCATCTTCATGATGGCCGACTCCGGCGCGCGCGGCAGTAACCAGCAGATTCGTCAGCTGGCCGGCATGCGCGGTCTCATGGCCAAGCCTTCGGGCGAGATCATCGAGAACCCCATCAAGGCGAACTTCCGCGAAGGCCTCACGGTGCTCGAGTACTTCATCTCGACGCACGGTGCGCGTAAGGGCTTGGCGGATACCGCTCTCAAGACCGCGAACTCCGGCTACCTCACGCGTCGCTTGGTCGATGTGGCGCAGGACGCCGTGGTCACGGAATACGACTGCGAAACGCTGGACGGTGTCTGGACGGGCGCGCTCGAAGAGGGCGGCGAGGTCGTGCAGACGCTGGGCGAGCGTATTCTCGGTCGCGTCGCGCTCGAAGACATCGTCGATCCGGTCACGGGCGAAGTGCTCGTGGGTGCGAGCGGCGACATCGACGAAGACGCCGTGCGTCGCATCGAAGACGCGGGCATCGAACGCGTCATCATCCGTTCGGTGCTCACCTGCCAGGCTTCACGCGGCATCTGCGTGCAGTGCTACGGGCGTGACCTCGCGCGCGGCTACAAGGTGAACATCGGCGAAGCTGCCGGTGTCATTGCGGCGCAGTCCATCGGTGAGCCGGGTACGCAGCTGACGATGCGTACCTTCCACATCGGTGGCGCGGCGGCACGTGGCCGCATCGAGCAGAGCAGCATCGAGGCCCGCTCCGAGGGCACGGTGAAGCTCGAGAACGCCCAGCTCGTCACGCGTCGTGACGGTCAGATCGTGATCATGAACCGCCACGCGGTGGTGAAGGTCGCCGATGACTCGGGTCGCGAGCGCGAGCGCTACAACTTGACCTACGGTGCGTACCTCAAGGTCAAGGAAGGCGACCGCGTTAAGAAGGGCCAAGTGCTCTCCGAGTGGGATCCGTACGCGATTCCGTTGCTCACCGAGGTCTCGGGCGTCGTGAAGTATGGCGACGTGATCGAGGGCGTGACGATGGAAGAGCGCCTCGACGAGGTCACGGGCTTGTCGCGCCGCGTCGTCACCGAGTCGCGAGATCCGAGCGCGCGTCCGCGCGTTTCGGTCAAGCACCCGGAGACGGGCGAGACCATCGTGAAGGACAACTCTCCGGCGCGTTACTTCTTGCCGGTGGGTGCCAACATCATCCCGCAGGAAGGCCAATCGGTCGAAGCCGGCGAGATCATCGCGAAGATCCCGCGCGAGACCACGAAGACCAAGGACATCACCGGCGGTCTGCCGCGTGTTGCCGAGCTCTTCGAAGCCCGCAAGCCGAAGGACCACGCCATCGTCGCCGACATCGATGGCACCGTTTCGTTCGGCAAGGACACCAAGGGCAAGCGCAAGCTGCTGCTGACGCCCGAGCAGGGCGAGCCGCGCGAGCACTTGTTCGCCAAGGGTCGCCACCTCACCGTGAAAGAAGGCGACTTCGTACGTGCAGGCGAGCCGCTCATGGACGGCCCGAACAACCCGCACGACATCCTGCGCGTCAAGGGCGAGAAGACCTTGGCCGCATGGCTCGTGAACGAAATCCAGCAGGTCTACCGGCTGCAGGGCGTCACGATCAACGACAAGCACATCGAGACCATCGTGCGCTGCATGCTGCGGCGCGTGCGCATCAAGGAGGTCGGAGACTCGACCTTCCTGGTGGACGAGCATGTCGACAAGCGCGCGTTCGAGCGTGAGAACGAGAAGGTCATCGCACGCGGCGGTAAACCAGCCGTGGCGGAGCCCTTGCTGCTCGGCATCACCAAGGCCTCGCTCTCTGGCGATTCGTTCATCTCGGCATCGTCGTTCCAAGAGACCACCAAGGTGCTCACCGAGGCCTGCATCGCAGGTCGCGTCGATCACCTCCGCGGTCTCAAGGAGAACGTCATCATGGGTCGCTTGATTCCAGCGGGCACCGGCCTGCCGGCGTACAAGCGCCTGGACGTGCTGGTGGAAGACTCCGTCGGCATGGGCGACAGCGGCGAGCGCATGGCGCACGCGGCGAACGAAGAAGAGTAGCCCGCAGCGCGCACCCAACGATGCTTCGCCCTGGTCTCCGCGTCTGTGCAAGGAGGCTGGGGCGAACGCGTGCTGCTGTCAGCGCGCGATTCGCTCGATCACCAGCGGCGCGAGCTTGGGTGCCGCGGTGCCGAGCCGATAGGCCGCGAGCACGTTGGGCAACTCGCGCCGCGCTGCCTGTGCAGTTGTCGTGTGCAGCTGCGCCAGCGCTTCCCCTTTGCGCACAGCGTTGCCCGGCTTCTTGAGCAGCACGATGCCGACGCGGGGATCGATCTGCTGATCTGCGCGCGTGCGGCCTGCACCCAGGCGTAGCGCGACTTGTGCGATGGCCATCGCGTCGAGGTCCTGCACGCGGCCGGAGCGTGGTGCTGTGACCACCACGCGATGCGGTGCGCGCGGCAAGCGATCGGGTTCGCGCACCACACGTCGGTCGCCGCCTTGCGCGGCGATCAGATCCTCGAGCATGTCGGCCGCGCGCCCAGAAGCAATCGCAGCCTCGAGCATGCGGCGGGCTTGCGTAGGCGTCTTGGCCAGGCCGCCGAGACACAACATCTCGGCGCCGAGTGCGAGCGTGCATTCGACCAGATCGTCGGCGCCGCCGCCGAGCAACACTTCGAAGGCTTCTGCCGTTTCGAGCGCGTTGCCTACCGTGCGGCCGAGCGGCGCATCCATGCGCGTGAGCAACGCGCTGACCTTCACGCCTGCGGCCGTGCCCACTTTCACGATCGAGCGTGCCAGGGCACGCGCCTCGGGCAAGGTCTTCATGAACGCGCCGCGGCCCACTTTCACATCGAGCACCAGGCCGTCGAGGTCTTCCGCGAGCTTCTTCGAGAGAATGCTGGCGGTGATCAGCGGGATCGACTCGACGGTGGCCGTGACGTCGCGCAGTGCGTAGAGCTTGCGGTCCGCGGGCGCCAGATCGCGTGTTTGACCGATGAGCGCAAAGCCGTAGTTCTTTACCAGGCGCTCGAAACGCGTCAGCGATTGATTCACGGAAAAGCCTGGGATGGCCTCGAGCTTGTCGAGTGTTCCGCCGGTGTGGCCGAGGCCACGGCCGCTGATCATCGGCACGCGCGCGCCGCACGCGGCGACCAGCGGTGCGAGACAGATGGAGACCTTGTCGCCCACGCCGCCGGTCGAGTGCTTGTCGAGCTTGGGGCCGCGTGCCGAACGCAGATGCGCGCGCCGGCCGCTGTCGCGCATGGCCAAGGTGAGCGCGGCGGTCTCGTGCTCGGTCATGCCGCGCAACAGCACGGCCATGGCGAATGCACTCATCTGGTAGTCGGTGACGACGCCTTGTGTGAAGGCGTCTATCAGCCAGCGAATCTCTGCAGGCTCGAGCGCTGCGCCATCGCGCTTCTTCGTGAGCAGCTGGACTGCCGTATACGCGGACTTCACCGAGCTGCGCCTTTGCCCTTGGCTTTGCCTTTGGCTGCGCCTTTGCCCTTGCGCTCGTGACGGCGCTGCTCCTTGGCTTTGCGGCGTTCGCGGGCGCGCTGCTGTCCTGCGCCGGCGTTGCGCTGCGGCGCGGAGCGTGCACCGGGCGTGGACGCAGGTGCAGGCGCAGGCCTCGCTGCAGGCTGCGCCTTCGCGCGCGGGGCTGGTGCTGCCGGCAGGGTCTGCTCGCCGCGCTCCGCAGCCTCCGCCTGCGCAGCGTCGACCGGGACCGCGGATACACGCCGGCGTGCGATCGACACGTCTTCGATGCGCACCTTGATGCGATCGAAGAGCGCGTAGCTCGCGCCGGATTGCACGCCGTACAGGCGCGTGCCGTAGCGATCCATCTCGTAGCGATCGGGGAAGAGCGTGGTGGTGCGGCACAGCACGTCGACGAAAGGTGAGTCGATGGCCGCGAAGATGCCGTGCTCGGTGATGCCGGTGATCGTGGCATCGAACACCTCACCGACCTTGTCGCGCATCATCATCGCGCGGTAGAGGTCTACGACCTCGCGCTCGACCAGCATGGCGCGTCGCTCCAGACGACTGGCTTCGGCGGCTTGTGCCGACAGCTGTGTCGCCAGATCTTGGCCGCGGATCTGTTCGCCGCGGGCGATCCTGCGCACCACGCGATGCACGGCCAGATCCGGATAGCGGCGGATCGGCGAGGTGAAGTGCACGTAGTCTTGCGCCGCCAGCCCGAAGTGCCCGATGTTCTCGGTGGTGTACGTGGCTTGCTGCATGGCCCGCAGCATCAAGTAGCCGAGTAGCTCGGCGTGCGGTGTGCCTGCGACGCTGGCCAGAAAGCGCGCCAGCTTACCCGGCTGTTCGCCGACGTCTTCGTCCAGCTTGAAGCCAAGCGAGCGTGCGAGCTCGGCGAAGGCGAGCACTTTCTCCTCGGTGGGAGCGCCGTGCACGCGGTAGATGGCGGCGACGCCGCGCTTGCTGAGATCGGCGGCGACGACCTCGTTTGCGAGCAACATCAGCTCCTCGACCAGGTTGTACGCGACGCGGATGCCGGGATCTTTGCGCGACCGCTCGATGTCGACGGGTTCTTGGGTCTCGGGGTCGAGGCGAACCTTGGGCTCGGGCAAGTCGAAGTCCATGGAGCCGCGAGTCTTGCGCTTGGTACCGAGGAGCTTCGCGACTTCGAGCAGCGTTTGTAGCAGCGGAATGCGCGACTCGGCTGCTGGATCGTGGGGCGCGTTCTCGGTCAAGCCCAGCGCGCGCGCGACCGCGTCGTACGAGATGCAGGCGCCGCAGCGCACGACGCACTCGACGAAGCGGTACTTGCGTACCGTTCCAGAGAGATCGAGCTCCAAGTCGACCGCCAGTGCGAGTCGGTCCTTGCTCGGCAAGAGCGAGGCAAGCTCTGCTGACAGGGCCATCGGCAGCATGGGGATGGCGCGTGCTGGCAGGTAGATGGTGCAGCCGCGTGCCAGCGCCTCGCGATCGAGCGCAGTGCCTTCGCGCACGTAGTGCGAGACGTCGGCGATGGCGACGATCACGCGGTAGCCATCCGAGAGGCGGCTCGCCCATACAGCGTCGTCGTGGTCGCGGGCGTCGGCGGGATCGATGGTGAGCAAGTCGAGCTTGCGGAAGTCTTCGCGCCCCTCGTGTTCGCTCGGCAATACATGGTCGGGGATGGCGTCGGCTTCTGCCTGCAGGTCGGCCGGGAACTCTTCATTCACGCCGTGCGAAAGCAGGATGCGGCGAATCTCGAAGCGCGCGAACTCTGCGGCCTCGAAGGTCTCGACGATCTTCGCGCGCAACGGGTCGCCAGGCACCTCGGGGTAACCCACGATCTTGACGATCACACCGAGGCCGGTGCGCGCTTCGGGCGGTAGCTTGCCCACGATCTGCACGTGCGCCTTGAGGCGTTCGTCGTCGGGCTCCACGAACGCGCCGGTCGGCATGACGTGCAGCTGACCGCCGATGTAGTGCACGGCGCGCTCGAGCACCTCGAGCACCTGACCGTCGAAGCCCTTGGGCGTTTGAAACACGCGCACACGGACCTTGTCTCCGTGCAAGGCACTGCCGAGGGCATGTGGTGGGATGAACACGTCGGGGCCGGGCTCTTCGGTGACCACGAAGCCGAAGCCTCGCGGGTTCACACCCAGCCGCCCGTCGCGCAGCTCGCGCTTGCCGCGACCGCGGCCCGTGCGTTCGGAAGGCTCGGAGCGGGCCGTGGTGCGTGCAGCTGTTGGCGGCGTCGGAAGCGTTTTGGGCAAGCGGTAGCGTCCGCCGGGAAGCTCCGTGAGCTGACCGGTCTCGCACATGCGCTGCAGCACCAGCGCGAGCTCTTCGCGTTGATCCTTGGGTAGCTCCAGCCGAGTGCGAAGCTCGCCGAGATGGATGGAGCGTTGTCCGAGCTCGCGTAGCCCGGCCAGGATGCGTTGATCGAGAGTTGCGCGCGAAGCAGCGCGCTTGGTTTTGGGTAGTTTCACTAAGGTCCTATCGAACAGGGTCAGAGACCGCTAGCGCACCTGCGCCAGCGGTGGGTGGAGGGTGCCGCTGCGCACAGGGGCGCTCGCGACACCGACGTCTTGGGCTGCATTGTACCGTCATTGAGGGCGGCACGCACAGGTGGGTGGAATGGAATGGCTACGGTGGAGGCGGGGCGGGCGCCGGTGAAGGTGCGGGCGCGGGCACTTTGGGTTCTGCCGCAGGCTGCGGCTCGGCGGCGTGCTCCGGCTCCGGTGGCGCCAGCGCGGTCACAGGAGGGGGCGGCGCTGCTGCAGCTGTCGGCGGCGGGCTGATTTCAGCGGGTGTTACGGCCGGGTCGCCGGTTGCGGGCACGCTGGGTGCTGCGCTGCCTGGCCGCTGCGCCACGTACACGTGGCCCGCGCAGATCATCGCCACGCGGTCGCCACTCGGCGAAAGCGCGACGTCGCTGATGGGTCCGGTGCAAGAGGCCGGCGGTCGCACGAGGCTCACTGTGGGGCTGGTGCCACGCACCACGATGGCGACACCTTCGCTCGTGCGTAGCGCATAGCGGTTGCCTTCGGCGCTCAGCGCGCCGGGGACGAGCAGGTGTGGAGCGGGCTCTGTGTCGCTCAGTTGGCGCGGCTCGGAGCCGGTTGCGGCAGGCTCGGTGAGCGGCACGAGGTACAGCGCGGCCCCGCGTGCGACCAGCGCGCCCTGCGCAGTCATGCCGAGCACACTCAGGCCGTGGTCGCGACGCTTGCCGGCTGCGGCGGCGCACGCCGCCACGGCCTCGCTGTCGGCGGCGAACACCGGCGCGGAGCTCTTGCCCACGCCGGTCACCACGCCTGCGACGACCTGTTCGATTGGCGTGATGGTCAGCCGGTCTCCGTCGCAGCGCGACACGATGTCGGTCACGCCGAGCTTGCCGGCCTCGTCGACCACGAGCACGCTCGGCGATGCGCCGGTGGGTGACGACGCATGCGTGCTCAGCTCGTACGACTGGGCGATCGCGCCGCGCAGCACCAGATGCTCTTGGTCCGTGAACGCGAGCGTGGGCAAGCGCACGTTGGGTGAGTCCGCCGGGTGCAGGGCCGGGCCGAGCTGCCAGATGTAGTCGGTCTCGCCGGGCATGTCGCCGAGCGCACGTCGCGCGCGCTTGCGCAGCGTCGCGTCCACACGCAGCGCAGCCTCGTCCAGCGCTGCCAGGGCATCGAGCGCGGGCAAGAGTTGCCCTGTCTTGGCGAGCGCAATGGCGCGCACCGCGGCGGCCTTACCTGCTGCGGCGGAGGGGCCGCAAGCCAGACCGGCCTGACCGTCGCACCACAGCTGCGCGCCGCCGGCCTCGCGGCAGAGCGCGCGGTGCAGCGCGAGCGCTTGCTCTGCCAGGGGCAGCGCGTCCAGCGGTTTGGCTGTCAGCTGCTTCAACGCCTTGTCTGCGAGCGTTGCCAGTGTTTGTTCCGGCTCACCCGTCTCGGGCGCCAGACCGGACGGACGGTTGAGCCACCACAGCTCCAGCGGCCCCGCGGCGCTCAGCGGCGGGGCCGTGAACTGCAGCGTCGCGTGTACGTCCGGGTGGTCGTCGGCGTCATGATCTTCGCTGCTCAATGCGACGGAGAGTTGTGCGGGAAGCTCTGCCGTTCCGCGGCGCGTGCGCAAGGCCAAGAGCACGCGCGGTGAGGCTTCCACGCTGATCACCAGTTGCTGATGCCAGGGTGATTGCGGGCCCGGCAGGCACTGCCCGTCGAGCGTGGCGAGCACACTCTCGGCACTGAGCGGTGCCAGGCTCGCGCTGCTCAGGTTGCAGCTGTCGTCAGCCGTCGATAGAGGTAGCTGGGTCGCATCCAGCTTCCACTGGCCTTGCTCGCGGTGTGCGCTCTGCAGCAATGGTCTGCCCTGCGCATCGCTTGCCAGCAGCAGCAGGTCCTGCTGACCGTCCGCGTCGAGATCGAGCGGCAGCGCGGCCCGAAACGAGCCTTCGGCCCTTGTCAGCTTGCTGCCAAGGGCAGTGATCTCCCGCGTGAGGTCGGGGAAGCTCGAGCCTGCAGCCGTTGCCGGCGGAGCTACTACAGGCGGCGGCGAGTCAGCCGCGACGCTCGGCGCCGGCTCGGCAGCCTCGCGCTTGAACGGGACCGGCCGCTTGTCGTCGCAGCCATGCAAGCCACTGCACGCAGCGCTCATGCAGCACAGGCACGACAGCAAGCCGAAGCGATGAAACGACCTGGACGGTGCGAGGTTCAATGCGGACTTGCAGTCGTCAGTTGAGCCACTTGGGGCGGTCGCCATGCGCGTCGCTGGGACCGCTGCTCGCGCCACCGCGCAGCACCTGAAAGCGGCCACCCGAAGCACGCTTGCTGCGCTGTGGCCGCGACGGGCGGGTCATGTAGCGGGCGTAGCCGATGCCGGCGAAGATGGCACCGAGCGAGCCGGCCAGCATGAGATGGTCCATGGTCGCCAGGAACTGCAGCAGGCACAGGCCAATCAACACCATGAGCAGTTGCCGCGAGGTCATCGGCAGCACGCCGAAGAACATCATGCGGCCGTTGCGCATGATCTGAGTCATCACGGCCATGCCGGCGTAGGCGATGGGTTGCGAGCCGAGGAATAGATAGTCGGCGACAGGCGCGACTTGCGCGGCGATCAACACCGACAGACTGGCACCGAGCACACCGCACAGCGAAAGCTCGAGCGTGCGGCGCGGCCCGAAGGAGGCTTCGAAGGGCGAGAGGATCAGCCACATGAAGAGCAGGCCGATCAGCATCTGCGTCACGCTGCGCGGGTCTTCGACCAGCACGTAGCTCACGAGCTGATACAGCGTCTGCGGCCCCAGATGCGCCGGATCGAGCGCGAGCATTCGAAGCACACCCAGGTGTGCGACGTTCACCAGCACGAGCTCGAGCACGAATGCCGCAAAAAGCGTGATGACCAGCTTCTTGACGACCGGCGTGAGCGGTGGAAACGAAAACACTCTGTCCGCAATCTAAGCAGCACCCAGGGTGGGCGCAAGCAGGGGTAGGCTCGGGGCCGGGTTCAGGGCCAGTCTGAGCAGGGCCAGGCTAGCGGTCGATGTCGCATTCGAACGAGGCTGCGAAGCGTTGCAAGGTGAGGCCCTGGCAACTGGTCGACCACAGCGGCTTGTCGCTGGCGTCGTGGCCGGTGATGACCAGGGTGTAGTCGCCGGGGGCCAGGTCGTAGAAATCGAAGCCGTTCTTGCAGTCTTTGGCGGTGGAGTCGTGCGGGTCGGGCGAGGCGACGGTGGCGCCGCTGGCGTCTTCGAGATGCCACTCCATCCACGACACGGCGGCGCTCGAGCAGTCTCCGCCGCGGAAGTGCGAGGCGCTCGGGTCTTCGTCCCAGAACAGGTCGACCGAGAGCACCGCGCGGTCGGAATGGCCGCTGCCGAGGCAACCGCTCAGTGCCAGTGCAGCAAACACCAATGCCAGCCGCGCTCGCACCAGAGCGTGGCCTCGGTCTTTGCCCGTGTTGTCTTGCGTCATGGCGACCTCGTGGAGTGTGCCACAAACCAGCGTGCCAGAGGCTACTTGACGGTCCACTGCCCGTCGTTCAGCAGATCTTGCACCCTCGTTCGCTTCTGGGTCTTGGCCCGGTCGAGTTGCTCGACCAGGAGCTGATCGTAGCTCGGACGGGACACCGCATGGAAGACGCCGATGGGTGTCGGGAAATGTGGCGCCTGCAGGCGGCTGACCAAGAGGCCACAGACCTCGCTCTGCTCGTCGTGCACGAGCAACTTGTCCTCGCCGTAGCTGGCCACGTCCACGATTTTCGGCCGCATGCCCTCGCCCAGGGCGATGCCCTTTTCGAGGTTCTTGCCGAAGCGCATCGGCTTGCCGTGCTCGATCTCGATCACGGTGTCGGACTTGGTTTCTTTGTCGGTCAGCGCGTCGAAGGCGCCGTCGTTGAAGATGTTGCAGTTCTGGTAGATCTCCACGAACGCCGTGCCTTTGTGGTCGGCGGCGCGCTTGAGCACGCGCTGCAAGTGGCCCGCGTGCACATCCAGGCTGCGCGCCACGAAGGTGGCGTTGGCGCCGAGCGCGAGGCTGACCGGATCGATCGGGTAGTCGATGGAGCCCATGGGCGTGGACTTCGCCTTCGTGCCCACCGGCGAGGTCGGGCTGTACTGGCCCTTGGTGAGACCGTAGATCTGGTTGTTGAAGAGCAAGAGCTTCAGGTCGACGTTGCGGCGCAGCACGTGCATGAAGTGATTGCCGCCGATCGACAGCGCGTCGCCGTCGCCGGTGATGACCCACACCGACAGATCCGGCCGCATGGCCTTGATGCCCGTCGCCACCGCAGGCGCGCGCCCGTGGATGCTGTGGATGCCGTAGGTCTCCATGTAATACGGGAAGCGGCTGCTGCAGCCGATGCCGCTCACGAACACGTAGTTCTCGCGCGGGATGCCGAGCGTGGGCATGACGCGTTGCACCTGCGCGAGGATCGAGTAGTCGCCGCAACCGGGACACCAGCGCACGTCTTGATCGGTGACGAAGTCCTTACGCGTCTGCGTGGCAGGGTCGGTATGCTTGAACTCGGGATAGATGTTGAGGGAGGTCATCAGTTTGACTCCAACTGCTGCTTGATGGCCGCGATGATCTCTTGCTCTTTGAACGGCTGGCCTTGGATCTTCGGGAACGAGCGCGCATCCACCAGGTAGCGCGCACGGATCAGCTTCACCAACTGACCGAGATTGAGCTCGGGCACCAAGACGCGCTTGTAGCGCTTCATGATGTCGCCGAGATCGTTGGGGAACGGGTTGATCCAGCGCAGGTGGACGTGGCCCACCTTGGCGCCACCCGCGCGTACGTTCTCCACGCCAGCGCGGATCGCGCCGTAGCTGTCGCCCCAACCGATGACGAGCAGCTCGCCGCTCGCATCGCCGTTGATCTCCGTGGGCGGTAGGCTGTCTGCGATTTTCTGCACGCGCTCCGCGCGCAGCTTGCACATGAATTCGTGGTTCGCGGCGTCGTAGCTGATGTTGCCGGTGAGGTGCTGCTTCTCGATGCCGCCGATGCGGTGCTCGAGACCCGGTGTGCCCGGCAACGCCCACGGGCGTGCGAGGTGCTCGTCGCGCGCGTAGGGCGCGAAGTCTTTCTGCTCGGTGTGAAAGCGAACCTTGATGGGCGGCAGCTTGCTCATGTCGGGCACACGCCAAGGCTCGGCGCTGTTGGCGACGAAGCCGTCGGACAGCAAGATCACCGGGATCATGTGCGTGATGGCCATGCGACAGGCCTCGATGGCGGTGTAGAAGCAATCGCCCGGGCTCTTGGCGGCGATCACCGGCAGCGGTGCTTCACCGTTGCGGCCGTACATGGCTTGCATCAAGTCGGCTTGCTCGGTCTTGGTGGGCATGCCGGTGCTCGGACCAGCGCGTTGCACATCCACGATCACCAGCGGCAGCTCGAGCATGAGGGCCAGGCCCATGCCTTCGCCCTTGAGCGCGAGGCCGGGACCGCTGGTCGTGGTGAGCGCGAGCGCGCCCGAATACGCGGCGCCAATCGCCGAGCAAATCGCAGCGATCTCGTCTTCGGCCTGGAAGGTGCGCACGCCGAGGTTCTTGTAGCGCGCCAGCTCGTGCAAGATGTCGGAGGCCGGCGTGATCGGATACGAGCCGAGGAATAGAGACAAACCCGACAGCTCGGCTGCAGCCAAGAAGCCCAGACTGAGCGCTTCGTTGCCGGCGATGTTGCGGTAGTTGCCGGGCTCGATCTTCGCGGGCTTGATCTCGTAGTTGCGATCGAAGAGCTCGGCGGTCTCGCCGAAGTGGTAGCCCGCCTTCAGCGCGCGCAAGTTCGCCTCGCGCGTGGTCGGGTCTTTGAACTTCTCGGCGATCCACGTGACGGTGTAGTGCATCTCGCGGTTGTAGAGCCAGTACACCAGGCCCAGTGCGAAGAAGTTCTTGCAGCGGACGGCGGCGCGGTTGTTGAGCTTGAGCTCCTCCACGGCCTTGAGCGTCATGCCGGTGATGTCGGCCTGGAACAATTTGAAGCCCTTGAGCGAGCCGTCTTCGAGCGGGCTCTTGGTGTAGCCGGCGCGTTCGAAGTTCTTGGCGTTGAAGGCCTCGGAGTTCAGGATCAAGAGGCCGCCGGGCTTCAGGTCCTTGAGGTTCACCTTCAGCGCAGCGGGGTTCATCGCGACGAGCACGTCCGGTGCATCACCGGGCGTGAACACGGCCTCGCTCGAGAACTTGATCTGAAAGCCCGACACGCCGGCGAGTGAGCCCGCGGGCGCGCGAATCTCGGCGGGGAAGTCGGGGAAGGTCGCGAGGTCGTTGCCGGCGAGACCGGTGGTGTCGGTGAACTGCGAACCAGTGACCTGCATGCCGTCGCCCGAATCGCCGGCGAAGCGAATGGCCACGGTGCTGACCGTTTCTACTGCTTTGTGCATTGTGCCTCGTCGCTCGCACAGCACGAGCCCTGAACCACGGGCTTGCAGCCCGATTCACCCTGGGAAGTTCACCCGTATCGAGCGCTGGCAGGGTGCGTGATTGGCCTGCGCTTCGGTGGATAGTCTACTACATCCCCGGCAGTCGCTCCAATACGCTCTGTGCATGCGTCTCATGCGCTTTGCGCATGGCGCAGCCCGCAATTGGGACGCATTGGCGGCTGCCGTGAAGCCGCTCGAGCTACTCGGCCGCGATGGCCTTACCCGTGAGCGCTTGGTCGACCAGACGGTCCTGCTCGATCTTGTGCGCCGAGTGGGAACCGGTGGCCGGGCTCGCGCTTTCCGGACGAGACACGCACGACAGCGGCAAGCGACCGCCGAGTACCTCGGGCAAGCGCGCTTGCATGTAGTACCAGGCGCCCATGTTCCAGGGCTCTTCTTGGACCCACACCACCTGCGTACCGTCTTGGTACTTGGCCAGCACCGATTGCAGCTCGGACTTGCGAAGCGGGTACAGCTGCTCGACGCGCACGATAGCGACGTCGTCTTGTTTGCGCTCCAGACGCGCGGCGACGAGATCGTAGTAGACCTTGCCGGAGCAGAGCAGCACGCGCTTCACGCGTTTGGCATCGGTGACTTCGTGGTCGGGGATGATGCGTTGGAACACGCCATCGCTCAGCTCCTGGAGCGTGGAAACTGCAGCCGGCGAGCGCAGCAAGCTCTTGGGCGACATGATGACCAGCGGCTTGCGGTACGGCCGCACGCACTGGCGTCGCAGCACGTGGAAGATTTGCGCCGGCGTGGTGAGGTTGCAGACCTGCATGTTGTCTTCGGCGCACAGGTTCAGCCAACGCTCGAGGCGCGCGCTGCTGTGCTCCGGGCCCTGGCCTTCGAAGCCGTGTGGCAAGAGCAACACCAGACCACTGAGCCGGTACCACTTGTCTTCCGACGACGACAGGAACTGATCGATCAGCACCTGCGCGCCGTTGGCGAAGTCGCCGAACTGCGCCTCCCAGATGACGAGGCCGTCCGGGTAGTCGAGGCTGTAGCCGTATTCGAAACCGAGCACGCCGGCCTCGGACAACGGGCTGTCCCACACCTCGAAGCGCGCTTGATCGTTCGAGAGGAACGCGAGCGGCGTGTACAGCTTGCCGTTGCTGCTGTCGTGGAGCACCGCGTGACGATGACTGAAGGTGCCACGACGTGAATCTTGGCCGCTCAGACGCACCGGGAAGCCGTCGGTCACGAGGCTCGCGAATGCGAGCGACTCGGCGGTGCCCCAGTCGAGCGGGCGCTTGCCGTCGCGCTGCTCGCGGCGCGTGTCGAGCAAGCGCTTGAGCTTGGGGTGAACGTTGAAGTCCGCGGGCACTTCGGTGATGCGCGTAAGCAGCTCGCGCAGACGGTCTTGCGGCACGCTGGTGGCTGGATCGGCGCACTCGGCATCGGGGCCGCCCTTGAACGCCGCCCACAAACCTTGCATCGCGTACACCGGCGGCACGAAGTCGGCCTTGCGCACCTCTTCGAGGTCGGCTTCCAGCACCTTGCGGCGCGCGGCCTCCAGCTCGTAGGCCTGCGCTTCGGTGAACTTGCCGCCGCTCACCAGGTGCTTGATGAACACCTCGCGCACGGAAGGCTTCTTGTCGACGGCGGCGTACATCACTGGCTGTGTGAAGCGTGGCTCGTCGGCTTCGTTGTGGCCGTAGCGACGATAGCCGTAGAGATCGATGACCACGTCGCGGCCGAACTTCTGGCGGAAGTCCATCGCCAGGCGCACGACCTGCGCCACGGCTTCGGGGTCTTCGCCGTTCACATGGAACACCGGGCAGCGCAGCATGCGCGTCAAGTCCGTGCAGTAGCGTGTGGAGCGCGAGTCTTGCCAGACGGTGGTGAAGCCGATCTGGTTGTTGAGCACGATGTGCAGCGTGCCGCCCGTGGTGTAGCCGCGCAGTCCGCACAAGTTCAGCGTCTCGGCCACCACGCCCTGCCCGATGAACGCGGCATCGCCATGGATGAGCAGCGGCAGCACCGCTTTGCGATCTTTGTCGCCGCGCCGATCTTGCTTGGCGCGCACGCGACCTTCCACGACGGGGTTCACGAACTCGAGGTGGCTCGGGTTGAACGCCAGCGTCAGGTGCATCATGTGGCCATCGGACAAGCGGCGATCCGACGAGTAGCCCAGGTGGTATTTCACGTCGCCGCGGCCGAGGTGCAGCTCCGGGTTGTCATCTTCGAAGGCCGCGAAGATTTCCTTCAGGCTCTTCTCCATGACGTTCGCGAGCACGTTCAAGCGCCCGCGGTGCGCCATGCCGATGACGATCTCTTCCAAGCGATGCTGGCCGCACGACTCGATCACCAACTCGAGCATGGGAATGATGCTCTCGGTGCCTTCGAGCGAAAAACGCTTGGCGCCCACGTACTTCGTGTGCAGGAACTGCTCGAAGATCTCCGCGTCGATCAGCTTGCCGAGGATGCGCACCTGCTCATCGTGCGTGAGCTCGATGCGGTTGCAGGTGGACTCCATGCGCTGCTGCAGCCAGCCGCGCACTTCGGGCTCTTCGATGTTGCGGTACTCGACGCCGATGGTGCGGCAATAGGTTTCCTGCAAGCGCCGCACGAACTCGCGCAGCGGCAGCTTGGCCGGCCCCGCGAAGTTGCCCGTGGCGAACAGCGTGTTCGGGTCGACCTCGTCGAGACCGAAGCGCGACAGCGACAGCTCGTCGCTCGGCAGGTTCGCCAGACCGAGCGGGTCGAGGTTCGCGAAGCGATGGCCACGCAAGCGGTAGCCGTTCACCAGCGCAGTGACGCGCTCCTGGTGATCTTTGTGAATGTCGGTCTCGGCGTCGACTGGCGCCGGTGTACCGGCCACGGTGGTCGCCAGCTCGTCGCGCCAGCCGCCATGCCCGTTGCCGTTACCATTGCCATTGCCACCGCGCTGCACGCCCGCTCGGCTGTGACTGCGGGTGCCACCTTCGAGCAGCTCGATGCGGTCCGCGTCGGGCATCTTCTCGAAGTACGAGCGCCATGAGCGCTCGACGGATTGTGGGTTCTGACGGAAGCGGAGGAAGAGCTCCTCGACCAAGCCTTGGTTGATGCCGAAGTCCATATTTGCCGTGCTGTCGCGTGCTGTAAAGAAGAAGGCTCACCCGCAAGCGCACGCTGCGCAGGTGGAGCAGGCGGCAGCCCTCAGCTCGCGGAGGCCGCGGGTGCAGGGTAGCGCGCCATCTGAGGCGCTGGGCCCAAGTCGATGATGTGGAGCCAGCTCAAGACCTTGATGACCGGATAGGTCGGGTCGATCTCGAACCAGCGCGCTGCGAAGTTGGGCGACATGCCGTACTTGTGGTGGTTGTTCTGGAACAGCTCGCCCATCGTGACGAAGTCGAACACGAGCGTGTTGCGGGACTTGTCGTCGCGGGTGGTGTCGAAGTTGCGGTAGCCGTACTTGTGGCCGCACCAGTTCACGATGGCGCCGTGTACGGGGCCCATCACGAAATGGATTGGCAAGAGCGCGTAGAGATAGCCCTGACCGGCCGGCACGAAGTGCACGTAGTACGCGGTGTACAGGCTCATGAAGAGCAGATGGCACGCCCACGTGCGACCGAACTTGTCGAGCAAGGGCCACTCGGGGGTTGCGCCGTCGAAGCGCGCTTCGGGCACGATCTTGCGCAGCTGGATACCCTGGTAGCGCGCCTTCGTGACCAACATCATGTTCACGAGGTTCGGATAGATGTGCGGCGAGTGCGGATCGCGCTCGGTGTCGCTGAAGGCGTGATGCTCGCGATGGAGCACTGCGTACGCGCGCGGGTTCAGGTACGACGAACCCTGGCTGATGAAGGTGAGCAGGTGGAAGAAGCGCTCCCACCCCTTGTTCATTGTGAACATGCTGTGCGCCGCGTAGCGGTGCAGATAGAAGGTCTGGCAGAAGACTGACAGAACCCAGTGCGCGATGAAGAACGCGAGGATTGGCAGCACTACTTAGCTCCGTCGCAGGCGCACCAGGACGCCCGGGTGCTGCTTGGCACTATAGCACGAGCCCCCGCCGATCCACGTTTTGAGGTGGGCGGGGGTGGGTGTCGCACGTACGATACGCCTCGGGTGGTAGGTGCAGACGCTGCGCGCATTGTGCGCTGACCGACCGCGAGCATCGGCAGCATGCTGCCTGTCTCGAACCCGAGCTAGTCGAGCCCGCAGAACACCTCGCTCACCCGCTCACTGTTCCCCAATCGAGCGCGGTCGCCTACCATGCCCCAACCAAGGAGGCTGGGTTCATGACGCTTACCAGGCAAACGTGGCTCGTGTGCGCGGCGGTGCTGCTTTCGGCGTGTGGCAAGCACACCAGCAGCGGCGGTGGCAGTGGGCCCGCCATCGAAGACCTGCCGAACATGCTCGGCCCCGCGGTGTGCGACGAGATCACGCAGTGCGTGAAGGGCACGTTCCTAGCCAGTTTGGTCGGTGGCGCCAATTGCGAAGCTCAAGCCACTGCGTCCCTCGAGGACAAGAGCATCATCGAGTTGTCAGCTGCAAACACTGTGGGTACGGTGAAGTACCACGGTGACAAGGTCGACGCGTGTCTGGCCGGCATCAAGACGATCAGCTGCGGCGTGACCACGCAGCGCCTGAAAGATCTGCCCGGCTGCGCCGATGTGTTCCAAGGCACGATCGCCTTGGGCAAGGACTGCGACATCGACGACGCGTGTACAGGGGACGCCTACTGCAAGAAGGCTACGACCAGCACCTGTCCTGGCAAGTGCACGGCGCTCGGCGCCAAGGGCGACACCTGCACGACCGACGACGAATGCCAGAACCACCTGACCTGCGCGAACGATGGCACCTGCCAGACGCCGGGCGTCGCAGGTGCGGCCTGCGGCATGACCGGCGTGCCCGATTGCCAGCTGGGCTTCATCTGCACCGGCGCGAACAAGACGAAGATGACGGCGGGCAAGTGCAAGGCCTACGCCGATGTGTTTGCGGGCAAGGCTGGCGAGGTCTGTGACCTCAGCGGTGGCAAGTTCTGCGCGGACGGGCTGTCGTGCATCGCGATGATCATGGGCACCAGCGCCAGCTTCCAGTGTGCGGCCAAGGTGGCTGCCGGCGCGGCCTGCAACTACGGTCTGCCTTCGCAATGCCCCAGCGGGCAGTACTGCAACGCCGACATCGCCATGGGCAAGCTGACCGGCACCTGCAGCGCGTTGCCCAAGGCTGGTGAGGCCTGCCTCAGCTCTGGCTTCGACTCGAGCTGTGCGAGCGGACTGACCTGCGGATCCGACGGCAACTGCCGCAAGTTCGGCAGACTCGGCGATGCCTGCAAGGACGACAGCGATTGCGCGAGCGATCACTGCGATGCCATGAAGTGCGCGAAGCCCGCGCAGTGCAAGATCTGAGAACGCGCGCGGGTGTGCTGCTGACGCTGCTGCTGGTGCTGCTGGTGCTGCTGGCAGCCTGGCTCGGCGTCGGCCGTGCGCACGCTGCGGGGCGGCGTGTGCGACCGCTCTTCGAGCCGACCGACCTCGAGCTCGAAGAGCCGGGCATGCTCGAGGTCGATCTGCAAGTGGGGGCCATTCGCGGCAACGGGGCCTTTCGCGCTGTCGTGCCCGACTTCGAAATTGATCTCGGCTTGTTGCGCAATCTCGAGCTCGACCTCGACGGTGCGTATGCCGTGGAGGGGCCGAGCCGCGGACCGTTCTCGTTCGATCACGCGGTGCCAGACAGTCTGTGGCCGGCACTCAAGCTCGGTCTCTACGATTGGCGTAGCGCGACCGGGGCCAGCGCGGTGGCATTCGGCGTGCAGCTCGGACCCAAGTTGCCTGTGGCGGCTGGTGCGCACGGCCTCGGTGCGGAGTCGCTCTTGCTGCTCGGCACGGCGTTCGGTCGCACGCACCTGGTTTGGAATGGCGGCGCGTTCGTGGAGCCCGATCCCGATGCGACGCCTGGTCGGCCGCTCGGTCTCGAGCTCGGCGTGGATCTCGATCTGGACCTCGACGCGCGCGATTGCTTCTCGCTCATCGGCAGCGTGTCGGGCGTGCGCTTCTTGTCTGCCGACGCAGATCAGCTGCTCGCGACGGCTGGCCTCGACTGGTCGCCCAGTGAGTTGCTCGACCTCTCACTTGTCGGTCTCGTCGGTATGCTCGCCGGCAACGATCGCTACGGGATCTTGCTCGGCGTGTCCCCCAAGCTGCAGCTGTTCCGCTGACGCTCCCCCGAGCGGCGGCGCTGCAGCGTTCACTTGTAGCCGAGCAACTTGTTCGGCGTGGTCGCCGTCTTCTTGCAGATCTCGTTGAGTGTCTCGAGCGACATCTCGCGCACGCCACGTTCGAGATCGGACAAGTAGCCGCGGGAGATGCCGATCTTCTTGGCAAAGTCTTCCTGGCTCATGCCTTTTTGCTCACGATGATCGGCAAGTTTCTTTCCCATCAGCTTCGTGAGCGAAGTCAGATCTTTTCTTTGCATGGTTGTCTCTCTCTCTGCGATTGAGCCGGTCCCCGCAACCGAGCGGCGTTAGCTTACCCCAATCCCAAGGCTGCTGCAGCCTTCAGCGGCGGTCAGAAGATGTTTCGGCCTCCTGCATTGGCCAGACCATTCTATTGTGCGTAGCCCCGCGAACCGGAAGGGCTGCGACAAAATCTTCGCTGCGCACGGTCGCCCCCGGCGC
Source organism: Pseudomonadota bacterium (assembly GCA_017881185.1). GTDB lineage: Bacteria > Myxococcota_A > Polyangia > Polyangiales > JAFGIB01 > JADGRF01. Next base: position 29,558 of record JADGRE010000044.1, read on the forward strand.
ATTTCACGGAGCGGAGCGCCTCAGCCGCTGTTGGCGGCCCCCGTGCAGTTAGCGCACACCATGCAGCGGCGCGTTCCCAAGCGGGGGCGGGCCAGTGCCGAGCTAGCGGGAAGCGAGCCCCAGCGCCTGCGTGAGAAATGCGTATTGCCGCGCGTAGCGCCGCACCAGATCGGGCAAGCCGGTGCCACGGCCGTGACCGATCGAGCGTTCCATGTAGAAGTAGATCGGTCGCGGGCCAGTGTTTGCACGCTGCAAGCGCGCTGCGAACTTGGCGGAGTGGCCCCAGAACACGCGCGTATCGTGATCGGCGGTTTCGATCAGCGCAGCGGGGTAGGCGATGCCTTCGCGCAGGTTGTGATACGGCGAGTACGCGCGCAGATACGTGGCTGCCGTTGGATCCGTCGGGTCGCCATACTCGGTGGCCCACAGTCCGGCGGGTGGGAATTGCGCGTAGCGCAGCATGTCGTAGAGGCCGACGTAGCTGGCAGCGGCGGCGAAGGCGTCGGGCGCGCGGCTGAGCATGGCGCCCATCAACAACCCACCGTTGCTGCCGCCGGTGATCGCGATGCGGGCAGGGCGCGACCAGCCGCTCTGCGAGAACCAGCGGATCGCCGCTTCGAAGTCTTCGAAGACATGGTGCTTGTCTTGCAGCATGCCGGCGCGATGCCAGCTTTCACCGAATTCGCCGCCGCCGCGCAGATTCGCCTGCGCGTAGATGCCGCCGCGCTCCAGCCAGTACAACGCGGTGCGCGAGAAGCTGGGCAAGAGCGCCACGTCGAAGCCACCGTAGCCGGTGAGCAACACGGGGTTGTCGCCGCTGCGCGTGAGCTCGCGGCGCCGCACGTAGTCGACGTTGATCTCCGTGCCGTCGAGCGACTTCACGGCGGCACGTTCGAGCACGTAGGCGCGGGTGTCGAGGTCGTTTTGCACCTGGTGCAGCGGACGCAGCTGCGCGTGCGCACAGTCGTAGCCGTAGAGCGTGGGTGGATGGAAGTACGAGCTGAAGACGAATGCGAGCTCGGTGCCGTCGGCATCGGCCGAGAGCTCGCTCACGCTGCCACGCGTGGGTAGCGCGAGCTCGCCCTGTGCCGTGCCGTCCAGTGCGAAGAGCGACACCCGCGAGCGCAGATCATCGACGTAGTGCACAGCCAACGTGTGTGCGGTCGCCGTCCAATCTTCGATGGTGGCGCTCGTCTCGGGCACGACGAGCTGCCAGCGTGCGCGGTTGCCCGGGTCGGTCGGGTCGGCACGCACGATGCGCTTGTGCGGCGCGTCGAGGTTCGTCGTCAGATACAGCTGACCGCCGCGCAGGAGCGCACTGGTGTTCTTGTCTTCGCCGACAACCACCGCTCGCAGCGAACCGGGAGGGGGGACTTCTTGGCGGTTTGCAGCGTTCGCTCCGCGGTCCCACAGCCAGACGTCGCTGGCGGTCCAAGAACGGTAGTTGGTGACGAGCAGGTAGCGCTCGTCCTGGTCGAGGCTCGCCGAAGGGAAATCGGTGGGCTTGTCGCCACTCCATACCAACCGGTCGGCTTGGGCGGCTTGGCCCAGACGATGAAAGAACACGCGCGCGAAGTAGCTGTCGGGCTCTTGCGCGTTGTAGTCCGGCTCGCCCTGGCTCGGATAACGCGTGTAGTAGAAGCCGCTGCCGTCGTGCAGCCATTGCACCGAGCTCCACTTGGCGTGGGCGATGGTGTCGGGCAGGAGCTGCGCGCTTTCGGTCGCGTACACGCGCAAGCTTGCTCGTTCGTCGCCGTTGTCGGAGACACCGAAGGCCACGTAGCGACCGTCGGTAGAGGGGAAGATGTAGTCGATGGCGGCGCGCTCGCCGAAGCTCACCGGGTCGACGCTGGGCGTGGTGGGCATGATGGGCTCGCCGGTGGTCACGCGCGTGTCCATCAGGTAGAGCGCAGGCCGTTCGCGCGCAGCTTCGCGCAGCGTGAAGAACACTCGCGTGCCGCCCATGGCCACTTCGCCGAAGCTGCCGATCGACAAGAGCTCGCGCAGCCGTGCCTCGGCCTTGGGGTCGCGGGCTGCGGCCAGGGCGCGCTCGGTGCGTTCGGTCTGCGCGTTGACCCAGGCCGTGGTCTGCGGGGAGTCCTGCTCGAGCGCGCGAAACGGGTCGTCGATGGCCTGGCCCGCAATGGTTTCGTGCACGCCCTGCTGTGCCAGCTGCGCGTTCATGGCGGCCAGCTCGGCCGGTAGCTGCGTGCTCACTGCCGGAGCTGGCGTGGGGCGTGGTAGCGTTCGCGGCGTCGCACCACAGGCGCTGGCCGAGAGAGTCAGCGTGAGCAAGGCAGCGGATCGCATGCAGCGACGCATAGCCGAGCTTCGGGTGTGCCGACAAGGGAGCTCACGCCCATGGCAGCGATGACCACCGAGCGACTGTTCCTCGCATTGGCCGGTGTGAACGGCTTCTTGGCCGTGGCGCTCGGCGCGTTCGGTGCGCATGGTCTACGCGGCGCGCTCGCGAGCGCCCCGGACGGCCCGCATCGCCTCGAGGTCTGGGAGACCGCCGCGCGCTACCACCTGATGCACGCGCTGGCGCTCGGTCTGTGCGCATACTTGTCCACGCGCAGCAGCAGCTCTGCCGCAGTCGCCGCGGGTTGGCTGATGCAGGCGGGCATCGTCATCTTTTGCGGCAGCTTGTACGCGCTGACCTTGAGTGGTGTGCGAGCGCTCGGCGCAATCACGCCGCTGGGTGGTCTGTGCATGCTCGCCGGCTGGGTGAGCGTGGTGATCGCAGCGTTGGCGATCCCGGCTGCGCGCTAGGCGCGCTCGCAGCCCGCCGGTCGACCCAGGCGTTCACTTGTTGTTCGGTTTGCCTGCGGGCATGGGCATCGGGTGCCCGCCCATCACCGGCATCGCGCCGTGCGGCATCATCGGGAACGGCGCACCACCCGGCATGGCCGCTGCTGGGTTGCCGGCTGCTGGCTTGGCTTCTTCTTTCGCGAAGTGCGCCGGGGTCGGCAGCAAGTGCTCGCCGACGAAGCTCGACACCAGGTAGACCGGGTCTTCGCCGTCGCGCACGAGGTAGTAGCTCTGGTCGAGCTTCTTGCCCACGCGCAGCACGATCTGCTGCACGCCTGCATCGCCACCCGTGGTCAGCGTGACGGTGCCATCCGGCGTCGCACCGACGCCCGCCGTGTCGCGTTGCGTGTCGGCCGGTGCGAAGTCAGTCGCCGTCAGGCGCGCAGCGCTCGCCACCATGCTCTTGACCTGTGCGCCGTCGAAATTCGCGATCGGCTTGTCGCCCGGCGCTTGCTTCCACTCGGTGCCTTCCTGCACGAAGCGGAACATGCCGTTGGCATTGCGGAAGACAATGTCTTTGACGTGATCGGGATTGACGTCGGCAATGTTGCGGTCACGCCATTCCTTGATCTCTTTGTCGAAGGCGTACTTGATCGAGCCCTTCACTGCGGCGACCAGCGTGGCGCTCTTCTCGCGAACCATGGTGTTGCCGCTGCGGTACCCGCCCAGCAAGAGATCGGCCACCACCTTGCCGCCTTGCTTGGCGACTACGTGCAGCGCGTGCGCGTCGTCGACCTCGAGCTTGACGTAGTTGGCGGTTTGCGTGGCCGCGACGCC
>JADGRE010000358.1 GCA_017881185.1 Pseudomonadota bacterium
AGGGTGAGCGCAGCGTGTGGCTGTGCGGCGACTACCTCAATCACCCGTGGGTCGAGGGCGCCGTGCGCTGTGGCGAGAAGGTCGCTGCGCGCATCAGCGGGCGCAAATTCTAGCGCGCGATGCGGCCGTCCACGATCTCGATCACGCGCGCACAGCGTGCCGCGATGCGCGGATCGTGGGTGACCACGAGAAAGGTGGTGCCACGCTCGGCGTTGCAGCGACGCATCAGCTCGAACACCTCGTCGGCCGAAGCCGTGTCGAGATTGCCCGTCGGCTCGTCGGCGAGCACCAGTGGCGGGTCGTGCGCGAGGGCACGCGCGATGGCCACGCGTTGCTGCTGTCCGCCGGAGAGATCGGTGATGCGCGTGGTGATCTTGGCCGCTAGCCCCACGGCGCGCAGCATCTCGGCCGCGCGCTCGCGCATGGCCGCGCTGGGCTGACCCGCACGCGCGTACGCGGGCAGCATCACGTTCTCCTGCGCGGTGAAGGCGGGCAGCAAGTGGTGAAACTGGAACACGAAGCCCAGGGTTTCGCCCCGTAGCTGCGTGAGCGCGCGATCGTCGAGGCCTCGGGTGTCTTTGCCTTGCAAGATGACGCGGCCGGAGGTGGGACGGTCGAGTAGCCCGATTAAGTTGAGCAAGGTGCTCTTGCCCGAGCCTGAAGGGCCGATGAGCGCGACCAGCTCCCCGCGTTGCAGCTGCAGGTCGATGCCGTGCAGCACGCGCGTCACCACGCCGTCGCCGAACTCCTTCACCAGCTGCTCCACTTGCAGAACCGGTTGCGCGTCAGCCATGGCGGATGGCCTCGCCGGGGTCGAGTCGCGCCGCGCGGCGCGCCGGCAGCAGCGCCGACCCGAGGCCGATCAGGATGGCCAACGCCGATGCGCCGGCGAACAAGCCCGGGCTGAGCTCGACCGGAAAGATGGGCGAGCCATCCGCGTTGCTTGCGAGCGTCTGAAAGAACTTCGCGAACAGTGCGCCCAGCGCGCAGCCGGTGATAGAGCCCGTCAGCCCCAGCACGCCGCCCTGAATCAAGAACACGCGCAGCACCCGCGACGCCGGCGTACCCACCGCGCGCAAGATGCCTATCTCACGGGACTTCTGCACCACGGACACGATCAGCACGCTGGCGATGCCGAGCGCGACCGCGATCACGACGAAGAACTGGATCATCACCTTCGAGTTGCTCTGCGAGCGCAGGCCCACCAAGAGCTGCGCGTTCACTTTCATCCAGCTGTTGGCCTCGAGCCCGGTGCGCTCGGCGAGATCCTTGGCGATGGTGTCGGCATCGAAAACGCTTGCCACGCGCAGCTCGAGGCTCGATGCGCCAGCCGGCAAGTCGAAGAGCGTCTGCGCGACGCGCAAGGTCGAGATGACCCAGCGCTCGTTTACGTCTTTGTTGCCGAGGTCGAAGATGCCTCGCACGACGACCAGCGCGTCGTCACCCAGCGTGGTGCTCAAGCGCAGCTTGTCGCCGATGGCGAGGCCGAGCAGGCTCGCAAGCCCTACCCCGATCACCACGCCATCGCCCGAGACGCGAAAATACCCGGCCTTCATCTTGCTGCGCACGTCGATCACGGACAGAAAACGCTCGGGGTCCACGCCGTGCACCAGCACGGGTTTCTCTGCCACGCCGCGCGTGGCGAACGCTGCGCCCGTGACCGTGTTCGACGCGGCGACCACGCCAGGCACACGCTCGACTTGCTCCAGCACCGTGGGCCACTGGTTGATCGACTGCAGGCGCTGAGGGGACTTCTCGATGGTCGTGGCGGCCACGGTGGTCGCGGCGAACAATGGTCGCGCCACCAGCTCCGCAGGCACCAACGTGATGTGCGGCTGCGTGCCCAGCGTCTGCTTGAGCAGGCTCGTCTGTAGGCCGTTGATGAGCGCCGACAAGAACACGATGACGCTGACGCCCACCGACACCGCCGCAAGGATGAGCAACGTCTGCACGCGGCCTTCGCGCAGGTAACGGATGGCGACGAACCACTCGAACGGCATGCGTCAGGGTTCCTGTTCGAAGGGCCGCACCCGCTGACCGGAAGCGAGCAGCGTTCCGTCTGGAACCACGACCAGCTCGCCCGGACGCAACCCAGCCAACACCTCGACCGAGCCCGCACCGCGGATGCCGAGCTTGATCTCGCGGCGCGTGGCGCGCCCCTTGTCCGCGACGAAGGTCCAGGGACGCGGCGTCGCCAGCCCGCGCACCGCATCGGCCTGCACGACGATGGCATTGGCCTTGTGCGCCACGGTGAGGTCGACCGACACGCTCATGTCGGCCCGCAGGTATGCAGGCGCCTCCGGCACGCGCAGGCGCACGTCGATGGTGCCGCGCTCGCGATCGACGGACGGGGCGATGTAAGCGACCTCGGCACGGAAGCTCTCGTCCGGGAACGCATCGGTCGAAGCCAGGGCCAAGAGGCCGAGCTGGATCAACGCGAGATCGCGCTCGTCGGGCGCAATCAACAGCCGAGCAGCTCCGGCAGCCGCCAGCGTCATCAAGGAATGGCCCGGTGAAACCACGCTGCCCGCTTCGACGTCGCGGCTGAGCACGACGGCATCCTGCGGCGCCACCACACGCGTCTGCGACAGGCGCAGCTTGGCCAGCGCCAGCTGCGCCACCGTCTGCGACAACGCTGCGTTGGCGGCGCGAGCATTCACACCGTCGGCGCTGGCGCCGCGTTGCTCTGCCTCCGCGGAACCCAGCTGCGCGCGTGCCACGTCGAGCGCGCGCTTGGCGGTGTCGCGCTGCTCGGGTGACGACGCGCCCGTCTCGAGCAGCGTGAGCGTGCGTTCGAACTGCTGCGCGGTGTTGTCGTAGCTGGCGCGCGCTTGCTCCAGCGCGCGGCTGGCCACCACCGCGGCGACACTGCCGACCTGCTCGGCACGTGCACGCGCCTCCGCAACGCGGGCCTGGGCTTGTGCCAGCTGCGCACGGGCTTCGGTGTCGTCGAGCTGCACCAGCAACTCACCGGCCTTGACGCGGTCGCCCTCGGTGGCTTGCACCAAGGTGACCAAGCCCGTGGTCACTGCCGCGACCTCGAGCTTCGCTGGCGCCATCACGCGCCCACTTGCAACCAGGTGTTGCTCGAGGTCGTGACGTGCGACGCGCACCGCCGGCACGCGCGGTCCGCGCGCACGCACGCCGAAGAAGCCGCCGACAGCGAGCACGACGAACAACGAGCCCCATACGGACGGGCGGCGTAACCACGGCGTGCTGTTGGGCATGAACGACACCGAGTGTAACCCCGAAACTGCATCCGAGTTGCACCTCGCAACTCGCAATGTCGCCCCAGGCGCCGAGAATCAGCAACCCCATTTTGCGGCCCTGCTCACCCATCTTCTGCTGCGGCAGCGAGCCGGCGCGTGGAGCTGTGCGGCGTCACGGTGGATCCCGATGGCGCATGGATGCAGCAGATGGGGCGTAACCTCACCGACGCCGTGGACGGCTTCTTGCTCAAGCACCGGCACCTCATCATGGATCGAGACCCG
>JADGRE010000359.1 GCA_017881185.1 Pseudomonadota bacterium
TGCCACTGCTGATGGTGAGTGAACCGCGGTTGACGAACGTGCCGCCAGTCACGACGCTCGAGTCGAACACCGGCATCGTTACCGTGCCGTTGTTGGTGAGGCGATAGCCGGCATAACCACCACCCAGTCTGCCAGCCGCCCAGCCCCGCGTCACCCGCCTGAGCAGCTACACCCCTGGCGGCGGCGAACCTCTGGGATCGTAGGCACCTCCTAGATTAGAGAGCGCAGGCATGGATTATTGCGGGATCACGGGCGGACACTGGTGTGGCGCCTTGTCTTGCGACGGGAAGCCACGATCCCAGTGCTTATAGATCTCGACCCCGCCGCGGTTGAGCACGCGCGCCCATGCTTTCCAGCCGTTGCCCGTTTTTTGAAGGCAGTAGCTCTCAAACCATATACCGTTGCGTGCTGTGATTATCGCCGAATATTCCTGCTCGTAGCCCGCTAGCGGGAGAAGCTGCGGGAGCCTCGTGGTGCGGTAGGGATTGAGGTTCCCGGTCCAATGGTATGGTTCAGCTTCAACGTGCACATCCACGTCAGTGCGTGCGAGAAGCGCTCGCTTTGCGCTCTCATCGGTTATGTCAGCCTGCACGTCAAACACTGCATCGGAGCCATGCACCTTCAAGTAGAAATAGGTCTCAGCGGATTGATCCTTGTTGACCTCGAACATTGGGAACGAGTCGCCGCCGGTCGCTGCTGAGAGCGCTTCTTTGGCTAGGTTCGCGAGCGCGTCACTCTTCTCCGCAAGCTCTTTGCGACTTTGGCTCAGCTCGGCGTGAAGGCCGCCGATCCTCTTCTCTTGCTCCACCTGCTCGTTAGCTTGCGCCCAAGAGCCGATGAAGCCGCCCACGGCCGCCGCAGCCGAACCTAGAGCGACAACAAGCTCCAGCTTGTGGTGCCTGAACCACGCGAGCGAAAACCGCTCGTGGCTGCCGCCGCGTTCGCGCATGGCGAGCAGCATGACGCCGACCAAGGTAATCACGCTGCGAGAGTAGTTACGCCCGCCCAAAGCATACCGAGAGGCTACCTTAGTCCACGGGCCGCACGGTACCACAGGGTATTCGCTACGCTGCACCGACCGGCAGAACTACGGCCGAGTCTGCGTCAAAACTTCCGCGTAGTATCGACTACTGACCTTGCCGAGCGCGTAAGCCACATAAACCGCAATCCCCATCGAGTTGACGGAAGATATCTTATGCGCCCTTCGCCGGGTAGACTGTGCCGCGGGGCGCGGGTTGTGTCGCTCGCACGCTCATTCCCCCGACCGATGCGCTGCCAGGCGAGTCATCCGATCGCAGTACTTCTGCAGCTCGACATAAGGTCGACCGAGTCGCATCGCAATCTCACAGGCCTGCGCCTGGATCGGATAGCTCTCGCCATACCGAGCCGCAAGATCGGCCGCCACGCGATAGGCGCCCGCCCACTCGCCCCGACTCCCTTGCTCCGACACGTCGCGGTAGCGTTTCTGATCGCTGTCCGAAAGAGCCGCCAACTCGGCGCTTGTCGCGGCTGAGGCTTGCGCCTTCGCAGCCGATGGCGGTTTCTCGTACAGGGCATGCGCGGTGGCTGCGCGCCTGCGCAGCAACTTGAACTTCGCAGCGACCTGAATGCATTGGCTCTGAACCACCTTGGTCAGCAACGGGACGGATGCGCAGTCCAACTCGATGACTCTGGTGGATCCATCGAAAATGTGGATCGCCATCCAATCTCGTGGTGGTCGCTTGCCTTTCACGACGGCATGCGCCGTCATCACGATGGCCGGGCAACCACCGATCGAAGTGGTCTCGATGCGGTCCAGGCGTGCGCCGCGGATCGTCATGACATCGGAGTAGAGCTTCCTGAGCTTGGCCCAGTCCTCGTCACCCATACGGTATGGGTCTTGAGCGATGCCTTCGGGATCGAGCTCTGCCAATATGCTGTCCCTGCCCGCGTCGCCGATCTCGTCATCGACGGCCGCGTAAACCCCACCGTGCCGAGACGGGCCGGTCGCGTCGCCGAGCTGTGCGACCGGTTTGAAACCTTCCGGCACGGGGATCAGCAGGCCGTTGGGCAACGATATGAAACCTTCGGGCGTGGCGTCGACAAACTCGGAGCACGTGCCGGCAACGGGTGCCACGCGCTGCGCCTCAGCAACTCTCAAGCTGCGCCAGAGCTGCGCTATGATGGCTTCCGCCTGGGTGTATCCGGCAGGCTGCGCATCGATGCGGATGGTGACTTGGTCCGACTTCGTCAGCACTTGCACGATCACGGTCCGCAGCGCGAACGCTTTCGGTTTGGTTGCGCAAGTGACATCCACCTGCACACGCACCGCCATGCGCCGCAGGTCCTCGTCCAATGGAGTTCCGGTATACGAACATTGCGCGTCATAGGTTTGGCTGAGCCCATTCACCAAACCATCGCCCGCGCCGGCGACCATGTTGCGGCCGGCGATTCGCCAGTCCAGTAGCTCACGCATCAACTGATCGCGATCAACGGCCGCGAGAGGGCGCACGAACGTGTCCACACTGACGTTCGGACCTTTCCACGTGCGCACACTCGGCGGTGGCCGGTCCGCGACGGCATCTAGCCCCTCGGGCGCGCTGAAGGTAGTACCGGCCCCTAGCGTCACAGATTCGGCGGCCGCCGATGCGCAGCACAGAAGTGCAGCCACTCCCGTCGCGAGTGCAAGGCGCGGAGCGCTGCGGTGGCTTTCGCTTGGCATGTGCCATGGTTTCTAGCCTCCGCGGCGCGCGCCACGCAAGGACAAGCGACAAGCCATGCGACGCGACGTGGACACCGTCGGTCGCCGGGAGGCCGGCGCGGTGACACACGATCCCTGCGGTGCCACGGCGTCGCACATTCTGGAGCCGAAGCGATGCACTTGCATAGCTCGGAATCACACACCTTTCCGCCAACGCCAGCGCGCCCACGCGGATGGGCTCGGCATGGTCTCCTGGTGAAATGACCCGGCGTTGCAGGTCCCTCGTTCCACGGCGCTGAGCTGGATCCGTCGTGGCCTGGGCGACGTCGTCTCGTTTGGTCGTAACGATCGGGGCGAACCCCGCGACGCGCGATCGTGTCGCCACACTCGAACGTCGGACCAGGATGCTCTCCGCGGAGTTGCGACTGGTGCGGGCCTGCTGCTTGTCTCCGGGGCGGTAGCCAGTATTAGGCGTGTGCCCCGCCTGAGCAGCTACGCCAGCAGCTACCAGCTACCCCCTGGCGGCGGCGCTGGACCGGCTGAGCGCCGAGCTGGTGAAAGACATCCAGGATCTGCGAGATTTCGAATACCGCGCCCGCGACGTAGTGGACCGCATGGCAGTCGCCTTGCAGGCCTCGCTACTGGTACGCCACGCGCCGGCCTTTGTCAGCGACGCCTTCTGTCAGTCGCGCCTGGGGCAACTGGGCCAGCACAATTGCGGCACCTTGCCGCGCGGTGTGGATACTGCCGCCATCATTGCGCGGGCTACGCCTTTGGTGGGATGACACGGGTCAGGGT
>JADGRE010000175.1 GCA_017881185.1 Pseudomonadota bacterium
CGACAGCTGGACCTCACGGCGCGAGCAGACCACGGCACGGTACGGCACGGCACGCGCACCCAGGGAGAACCATGACCGAGCAGTCCCCGAAGCCACTCTTCGATCTCACCTTGACCGAAGAACAGCAGCTGATGCGCGACACCGTGCGCAAGTTCGCCCACAGTCAGCTGCGCGCCATCTCGCGCAAGGCCGACGAAGCCGCAGCGGCGCCGGCCGAGTTCTACGACAAGACCTTGGAGCTTGGCTTCAACGCCGTGCAAATCCCAGAGGCATTCGGTGGCTTTGGTGCCGCGCGCTCGCCGGTGTCGAACCTCTTGCTCGCCGAGGATCTCGCCAACGGCGACATGTCGTTGGCGATCGGCGCACTCTGCACGCTCTCGTTCATCAACACCGTGCTCGATCAGGGCAGCAGCGAGCAGCAAGCCGCGCTCTTGCCGCGCTTCACCGAAGACGGCTTCCATCCTGCAGCGATCGCGCTCATGGAGCCGGGCACGCGCTTCGATCCCGCCAAGCTCAAGACGAAGGCGGCGAAAAAGGGTGGCAGCTACGTGCTCAGCGGCGACAAGACCATGGTGCCGTTTGGCAAGAGCGTCGAACAGCTCTTGGTCATCGCCAACGTCGAAGGAGAAGGGCCAGCGGCGTTCGTGCTCGGTGGCGACCACGCGCGCATCTCCGAGCAGCGCGAGGCGTACATGGGGCTGCGACCGCTTGCGCTCTTTCGCCTGAAGCTCGACGACGTGGAAGTGCCCGCGAGCGCGCGGCTCGGCGGCGACAAGCCCTTCGACCTGCAACGGCTGGTCGACCTGTCACGCATCGGGACTGCTGCGCTGGCGGTGGGCGTGGGGCAGGCCGTGCTCGACTACGTCAAAGCGTACTGCACCGAGCGCGTGGCATTCGGTGAGCCGATCGCGCATCGTCAGGCCGTCGCGTTCATGATTGCCGACATCGCGATCGAGCTCGATGGCATGCGTCTGCTGGCGTACCGCGCTGCTGCGCGTGCCGAGCAGGGTCTGCCGTTTCACCGCGAGGCCTATCTGGCGCGCCTGCAAGCCGCCGACAAGGGCATGAAGATCGGCACCGACGGTGTGCAGCTGCTCGGTGGCCACGGCTTCATTCGCGAGCACATGGTCGAGCTGTGGTACCGCAACCTGCGCGCCATCGGCTTGCTCGAGGGTTTCGTCGCCGTCTGAACGTCCGAAGAGGTAAAGCCATGATCAATTTGGAGCTCTCAGAACAGCTGGTCGGTCTCGAGCAACTCATGCGTTCGGTGGCGAGCGGCGTCATGCGCCCGATTTCGCGCAAGTACGACAAGCAAGAGCACGACGTGCCCGTCGAGCTGAAGGTGCTCGACCGCCGCCCCAAGGGCCCGGCCGCCGCAGCGGCGCCGAAGGCCGAGAAGAAGCCCGGTGCAGACGAGCCCAAGCCTGCCGGCAAGCGCCCCGTGAAGAACGGCACCAACATGGCGACCGTCGTGTCGATCGAGCAGATGTGCTGGGGCGACGTGGGCTTGATGCTGTCGATTCCCGGCGCGGGCCTCGGCAACGCGGCGATCAATGCGGTGGCCACGCCGGCGCAGAAAGAACGCTTCGGACATCTCTATGCGTCGATGGCGATCACCGAGCCGGCGTCAGGCTCCGACTCCGGCAGCATCGGCACCACCGCGCGTCTCGACGGCGATGAGTGGGTGCTCGATGGCGAGAAGATCTTCGTGACTGCGGGCGGCCGCTGCGAAGCTGTGGTCGTGTGGGCGACGCTCGACAAGACCAAGGGCAAGTCCGCCATCAAGTCGTTCGTGGTGCAAAAGGGCACGCCCGGCATGGAGCTGGTCAAGCTGGAGCACAAGCTGGGTATTCGTGCGTCGGACACCGCCACGATCCTGCTCAGCAACTGTCGCATTCCCAAGGACAACATCCTGGGCAAGGCCGACATCGCCACCGGCGACAAGCGCGGCGCGTTCGGCCAGGTCATGCAGACCTTCGACAACACGCGTCCGGGTGTCGCGGCGATGGCCATCGGCTGTGCGCGCGCTGCGTTGGATCTCACGAGCGAGCTCTTGCAGAAAGACGGCGTGACGCTCAACTACGACAAGCCATTGTGGGACTCGTCGGCCATCGAGGCCGAGCTGTACCGCATGGAAGCCGACTGGGACGCGGCGCGCTTGCTCACGCTACGCGCAGCCTGGATGGCGGACAACGGCGAGCCGAACTCCATGGAAGCCAGCATGGCGAAGGCCAAGGCCGGCCGCGTGGGCAATGCCATCACGCTGCGTTGCGTGGAGTTGTGCGGCAGCCTGGGCTACGGCGAAGAGACCTTGCTCGAGAAGTTCGCGCGCGACTCGAAGATCCTCGACATCTTCGAAGGCACGCAGCAGATCCAGCAACTCATCGTGGCTCGCAGGCTGCTGAACAAGTCGTCCGCCGAGCTCAAGTGAGCGCAGGCGCGCGATAGGCGCTCAGAGCAGCCGCGCTGACCACTGCGTTCACCACCAAGTCGCGGTCCCCAGCACGGAGATCGCGAAGAAGCCGTGGTTGTGCGAGTCCTCGGAGACGCCGGCGAGCGTGATGCGGCCGAGCACACCGACGGCCCAGTTGTCTTGGACGGCCCACTCGTAGCCGCCGCCAGCGACGAGACCCGCACCGGTTCCCGTCTTTGTGCCGATGGGTGAGCTGGTGGTGGTCACGGTGCCGCGTGAGACGTTCAACACCGCCAGCGTGAGCGCCGCTTGAAAATGCAGGCCGTCGGTCTCGGGATGCAGGTACCAATCGCCCATCGGACCGATCATGGTGAGGTTCGCCGAGTCCAGATCTTGGGCGGCCATGCCCTTGTCCTTCTGGGTTGGCTTGCTCGTCCAATCGAAGAACACGCCGCCGCCGATCGCGAGCCCTGGCATGAGCGTGAGTCCCGCGGCGAGCTCGCCCGATGCGCCTGCGCCCGACACGGTGGAGTCGACGCCGCTGCCGGAGACGCCGTCGTGGCGAAAACCCAGGCCGAGACCGCCGCGGAAGTACCAGTTCTGACGTTTCGGTTGTCCGCCAACGGGCGGTGCGAGCCCGTCGTTCGTCTTGGTCTCCGTCGGCGTCGGTGCAGCGCCGCTGTCGGTTGCATCGAGCGGCGGCGCAGGGACCGCGCCGCTGGCTTTGACGCGATCCTCGAGCGCGCGCACTCGGTTGTCGACCTCGCGCGCATTCGCGGCGTCGGGCAGACGCTCGAGGTACATCTTGAACGCCCTGAGCGCGTCGGCATCCATGCCGAGGCGGTCTGCTGTCTGCCCGATGTTGTAGAGCAGCTGTGGACGACCGCTGAGCTTGTACGAGTCGTGGAAGTAGCCCCACGCGTCTCGGTAGCGCCCGGCTTCGTAGGCCTGGCGACCCTGCTCGAAGAGCGAGCGCGCTTGTTGATCGCGATCGCTCGGCTCGTCGGGCAGGTACTCAGGGTTCGCCGCCGTGCTCGCTTGCGCCAGGAGCGCTGAGGGCAGCGCAGCGAAGCCCACGCTGACGGCGCTCACGACGGCCCAAACGACGAAGCTGGCGACGAAGCTGGGGAGCAAACCGTGCGTGGCGCGACGTGGTGCTGGCATCTCGGGTCGGGGTAGCTTGCAGTCTACACCAGGGGCTCCCGCCAGTTGCAAATCACTCGGACCCGCTGCGCTTGAGCTCCCGAGCTTCGTGGGCAAGTGTCTCCGCGCAGCGCCCGTCTTTCTGGGCACGCGTTCCTACATTCTCGACGAGGTTCTGCATCGACCCCAAGCCAAGCGCCGCGGCAGGTTGCGATGCCAGAACCCCCGAGCTTGCCCCCCACACCCCCCTCTGCTACGGTTCGCACCCCCACGAATTCCGCGGAGTTACCCATGGCTCGCGTCACTGTAGAAGATTGCCTCGTGCACGAAGAGAACCGCTTCGCGCTGTGCATTTTGGCCTCGCGCCGTACGCGCCAGCTCAACCGCGGCGTGCCTGCGCTGGTCGAGAGCAAGAATCGCGCGGCCGTCACCGCGCTGCGCGAGATCGCCGCCGAGCGCGTGAAGTATTCGCGTCACGTCAACGGCTTGGTCGCCGAGTACATCGTCGAGACCAAGGCGCTGATGGAAGCGCAAGACAGCTGAGCCTATCTCTCTCGCTGCGCTGGCGCGCAACTGCACAACGCGATGCCCCGGAAGGAGCATCGCGTTTTTCGTGTGCGCCCAGCATGGCGCCCTTCGGGTCGCGGCGCGCTCAACTGCGCCTTGACCAGCGCGGGGGCCTGCGCGGAGCAGAGCAAGATAGCGAGCAAGAGCCAAGAGAATCGGGTCATACGCTAGACCAAGCACTCGATCAGGTGCGGTCCGGGCTCGCGCATGGCTCGCTCGAAGGCGATGCAGAACGCCTCGGCGCTGTCAGGGCGACAGGCGTCGACACCCATGCCGCGCGCGAGTGAGACGAAGTCGAGATCCGGGCGCGAGATGTCGAGCATGTCCTTGGCACGAGCGCCTGCGCCCTCGGCGCCCACGCGCATCAGCTCGATGTTGAGGATCTTGTACGAACGATTGGCGAACACCACGGTGGTGACGTCGAGCTTCTCTCGCGCCATCGTCCACAGCGCCTGGATCGTGTACATCGCGCTGCCGTCGCCCTCGAGACATACGACCTTGCGGCCTGGGCAAGCGACAGCTGCACCGATCGCGAGCGGAAGACCCAGGCCGATGGACCCACCGGTGTTGAACAACCAGTCGTGTGCGGGCGCGCCCGCCGTGCTGAGTGGCGTGAAGATGCCTTCGGTGTTGCCTTCGTCGACGACGATGGCGTTCTGGGGCAAGTACACGCCGATGCCCGCTGCCACGGCCGCAGAGCTCAACTGGCCGGTGGGCTTGTCGGGACGCCGGGCGCTCTCCACGGTGTAGCCGTCTTTCGGCGCGCCCACCGCTTCGGCGAGGTGCTCGAGCGCTTCGATGGCGTCGTCGGCGGGGCTCGCCAGCACGTGCACCTTGCAGCCCTCGGGCACCAGATCGCTCGGCTTGCCAGGGTAGGCGAAGAACGCCGCCGGCGAGCGCGTGCCGACGAGAATCAGATGGCGCGTGTCTTTGAGGTCGTCAGCTGCCATCTCGGCGAAGTAGTTCAAGCGCTGCACTGCGGGCAGCCCGGCGCCGCGCTGCATGCGGCCGGGGAAGGTGTCGCACATCACGCGCGCGCCGGTCTGCTTGCCCACGCGCGTGGCTGCGATGAGCCCGCGCTCGCGCAACGCCAGGCCGTTGAGCAAGAGCACGCACTTGTCGCCGCTGCGCAGCGCCTGCGCGATGCTATCCACCAACGCGTCGCTGGCTTTCGCGCGCGCCGGCACGCTGAGCGCTTTGGCGGCGGCTGTGGCTTGCCCCCACGAGACGTCGGCGGGCAAGATCAAGGTCGCGATCTGCCCGGGCGCGGTGCGTGCCGCGAGCACGGCGGCGGCGACGTCAGCTGCCACGTCGTTTGGCTTGGTCGAGCTACGCAGCCAGTCGGTCATGGGCTTCGCCAGGCCCTCGACGTCGGAGTTGAGCGGTGCGTCGAAGGCTTTGTGGTAGGTGGCGTGATCGCCGACGATGTTGACCATTGGCGACCAGGCGCGTCGCGCGTTGTGCACGTTGGCGAGGCCGTTGGTGAGCCCGGGGCCCAGGTGCAAGAGCGTGGCGGCCGGCTTGTCGGCCATGCGTGCGTAGCCATCGGCGGCGCCCGTGACCACACCTTCGAACAGTGCAAGCACCGGTCGCAGCTGCGGCACGGAGTCGAGCGCGGCGACGAAGTGCATCTCCGAGGTGCCCGGATTCATGAAGCAGACGTCGACTCCGCAAGCAACCAGCGTCTGGATCAAGCTCTGTGCGCCGTTCATCGTGCCCTCCTGTGGAGCCCCACTTATACCGGCAAGCGCGCGCGGGCGAAACCGGCTGTCCCGGGTGAATCGCTCGCTCGCCGCGGAATTAGCGCAGGTTTCGGAGATATTTTCTGTGGATGTGAAACATCTCGAGCAGCGCCTTGAGGAAGTCTCCGGGGCGCACCTTCGAGCCGGCCACGTCGTGCCAGCGCTCCAGAGGCAACTCGTAGATGAGCTCGCGGGGCCCCGGGCCCCCGTGCTGGCGCCTGGCTACCGACAGCCGCGCGATGAGCTCCACATCGAAGGTCCAGCTCACCACGAAGGGCTCGGCGAAGAGCTGCGCGAGCTCGGGCGTGACGCGAAACAGCTTGGCGCCGCACTGCGTGTCGTACACGGGTAGGCTCAGCATGAGCGAAGCCACCGTGGCGAAGATGCGGCCAAGGTAGTGTCGCAGCGGCTTGCGATCGATGGCGCGTCCGAGCAGTTGCACGCGCGCGCCGAAGACGATCTGCCGGCCGGGGTGCGCGTCGAGGGTTTGCACGAAGCGCGGGATCTCCGGCAGTGGGGTCGCGAGATCGGCGTCCCAGTAGCCGGCGTAGCGACCGCCGAGCGAGAAGGCGTGCAGCATGCCGGCGCGCACGGCCTCGGCTTTGCCCCCGTTCCTGGGCTGATCGAGGTGGATGAAGTGGACGGGGTCGCTGGCTGCCAGCTCGGCCAAGACGCTGGCGGTGGCGTCGGTGCTGCCGTCGTTGACGAAGACGAAGCGCACTTGCGGCGAGTCGGCCGCAAATTGCCGGAACGTGGCAGGCGAGAGGCGCCGGGCTTCGTTGTAGCAGGGAACGACGATCGTCGTGTCGGGGGAGGCGGGCACGGGCGCGGCCGACTATTTCAGCCGGTCGGGCCGTGTGCAAGGCCGAGCCCGGCCGCAGGCCACGAGAATCGTTACGGAATGAGGAGTACGTCGGCCGCTGCGCAGTGCGCGTACAGAGCACTTGTGAAGAACCGCGTTTATCAGCACCATGTAAGGAGCGAACACTTGCCGAAGGTGTATTTGTGCAGCCATCACGCCCTGGGTTCTCATTGACGGTCGGTTTTCGTGTCTCGGCGTGTTTGCTACTCGTGGTTGGCAGCGGTTTGGGCTGCGGTAGTCCGCAAAAGGGCGCCGACCTGAGCCACAAAGTCGACGCAGGCGCAGGGCAAGACGGCTCCACCACTGGCAACCCGGACGGCGGTGGCAAAGCGGATGGCGGCGGAGACGGCGGTGCGGACGGCAGTATCGGCATGGGCACGATCAGCTGCGGCGACCTCAAGTGCAGCAAGCAAGCGGCGTGCAGTCGAACTGGCAGCCAAGCCAAGTGCAGCTGCAACGCGGGCTACAAGGGAGACGGCAAGAGCTGCGCCGATGTGGACGAGTGCACCGACGCCAAGCTCAACGACTGCGACGCGCATGCGACCTGCGCGAACACCGTGGGCGGCTACACCTGTGCTTGCAAGGCGGGCTTCACCGGCAACGGCAAGCTCTGCACGGATGTCGACGAGTGCGCCTCGGGCGCGACGCTGTGCGACGCCAACGCGACTTGCTCCAACAGCGTCGGCAGCAGCAGCTGCAGGTGCAACGCCGGCTTCAGCGGTACGGGCAAGGCGTGTGCCGACATCAACGAGTGCACCGCCGCGACGCCGCTGGCGTGCGACACCCAAGCTACCTGCGTGAACACCACCGGCTCGGCCCACTGCGCGTGCAACGCCGGCTACATGGGCGATGGCGTCACCTGCACCGACATCAACGAGTGCCAGACCGGCGCGGTCGTGTGTGGTGCCAACGCTACGTGCCACAACACTCCCGGCAACGCCAACTGCACCTGCAACGCGGGGTTCACGGGCGACGGCCAGACTTGCGCCGACATCAACGAGTGCGGGACCGGTGCTCTGGTGTGCGACGCCAACGCCACCTGCAACAACACGGCCGGCTCAGCATATTGCCAGTGCAAGAGCGGCTGGAACGGAAACGGCTTGGTGTGCTCGAAGAATGCCGTGTGCACGTCGGGCGCCAACTGTGACGCCAAGGCCACCTGCACCAACTTCAGTGGCTCCATGTTCTGCATCTGCCCGTCGGGCTACTCGGGCGACGGAGCGTCTGGCGGCAGCGGTTGCATCGACATCAACGAGTGCACCGCCAACACCGACAATTGCGATACCAACGCCAACTGCACGAATACCGCGGGCAGCTTCACGTGCGCCTGCAAGGGCGGCTATTCCGGCTCGGGCACGACCTGCACGAACATCAACGAGTGCACCGCGGGCACGCCCTGCGTCTCGCCGGCGACTTGCGTCGACACGCAGGGCAGCTTCGTCTGCATGTGCCCGAGCGGTTACAACTCGTCGGGCGGCGGCACCAGCTGCACCGACATCAACGAGTGCACGGCGGGCACCAACAACTGCGATCCGCACGCTACCTGTGCGAACACCGCCGGCAGCTTCACTTGCACCTGCTTGCCCGGCTACACCGGCGGCGGCACCAGTTGCGCGAACATCAACGAGTGCACAGCGGGCACGAACAACTGCAAGTCGCCCGCCACTTGTGTCGATACGACCGGCAGCTTCAACTGCAGCTGTCCGTCCGGGTACACGCAGGATGGCAACGGCGGTTGCAGCGACATCAACGAGTGTGCATCGCCGAACGCCTGTGGCCCCAACGCCAAGTGCACCAACAGCACTGGCAGCTACAGCTGCGCCTGCCCCGCCGGCTTCACCGGCGCCAATCCGGGCTCGACGGGTTGCACGGACATCGACGAGTGCGCGACGGGCACGCCGTGCACTGGCGGTCAGATGTGCACGAACACGCCGGGCAGCTACCTGTGCGGCTGCAACCCGCCCTACGTGCTCAACGGCGGGCAGTGCTACTGCGATCTCACCGGCTATTGGGGCATGCGCGCGGACGTGACCACCACGTGGAAGGCGGTCGTCAACGGCATCATCACCATCATCAACGCCGGCACCTACAGCACGACCGTCTGGGAGCTGCACAAGTACACCTACGACGGCACCAAGCTCACGATGGTGCAGAAGAAGGGCTGCGGCTCGGCCGGCACGCCGGACTTGATCGCGGGCACCGTGTTCAACAACGAGACCTACGGCTCGTACGTGCCCAACAGCGTCTGGGACGCGTTCGCGTTCATCAACGGCAAGGACGTGCCGCTGGTGTCTGCGAAGCAGGGGTCCACGTTCACTTCGCCCAAGGAGGCGGCCGTGCTCGGCATCGACCTCGGCTCCGATCCGGTCAACGCGGCTTGGCCGACCACGCGTGAAGCGGTCGCGGCAGGCTCACGCACGGACAGCGACGGCGACGGCATTCCGGGTCTCACGGTGTGGCCGCGTACGCCGACCACGCAGACCCACGCGAGCACGCCGGCCAACAAGAAGTACTACAGCTACGTGCCGCTGAACTACCCGGTTAGCCGGCGGGCCACCTGTGTGGCGAGCGCCTCGCGGAGCATCTTCCATCTCACGGGGCAGGTCGACAGCTGCACTCAGCTGAGTGGCAACGAGATTAGCGACGCCACGGACAGTCGTGTGTACGACTGTCGCTTGGCTCCGAGCGCGAGCACGGCGTACACGTGCAAGGCCGCAGATTGGGCCTCGCTCACCAAGTGCACCGACGTCGCCGGTGCCAACAACGACGACGTCGACGTGCTCGACGGCCAGGCCGCCAAGCCGACCACCACCGCGACCTTCAAGCTGGTGCGTCTGGGCGCGCTCAGCGCGAGCAACGTCGACTGCCCCTACGTTCGAGCTCAACTGCCTTAGCCTTCGGTGCGATAACTACCCGTGCAATCGCTTCTCAGGTCCAAGTCCTGTCGCGCAGTCGTGTGCGCGGCTTCGTGTTGGTTGGCCATGCCGATGGCCGTTGCCAGAGCGTTCGGGGGGCTCGAGCTCTCGCCTGGCGGCACGCAGGCGCTCAGTCGCGGAGGCGCCGTGGTCGCGCGGCCCAGCGATGCGTTTGCGTTGTCGCTGAACCCGGCTGGTCTCGCGGACGTGCCGGACCATCAGCTGCTGCTCGACGTCGGCGTGCCCTTCCACGACATGTGTGTCACGCCGTACGGCTACTACGGCTGGGGCGTGTATCCGCCGGATCCGAACGACCCCACCGGTAACCGCTCGGTGTTCGGCGATGCCAGCACGGTGAAGCGGGACGCCAACGGCAAGCCGGTCATCGGCGGCAGCTACGCCACCGACCCACTCGATCGCGTGTGCAACTCCGCGCCGGTCGGGGCCGTGCCGAGCCTCGCCTACGACATGCACTTCGGTCCGGACGTGGGTGTGGCGTTCGGTATGGTGCTGCCGACCACGCTCGGCAGTCTGCAGTACGGCGGCGACAACGGGACCATTCAAGGTGCCCACGGGGCGCGGCCGACGCCCACGCGCTATCAGATGGTCAAGCAACAAGTCACCGCGGGTCTCGCGCCGTCGATCGGCGCCGGCGTGCGGGTGGCACCGCGCTGGCGTGTTGGTCTGACCTTCGAGTGGTTGGGCGCTGCGGTCGAGTCGACGGTTGCGCAGGCGTTGTATGCAGGTGCATCGCCCGCGACCGACATGCTGGTGAAGGTGCGTGCGCACGACTTCTTCATGCCCGCTTTCACCTTCGGCGCGCTGTACACGCCGATCGATCGCCTGGATCTGGCGCTCACTGGGCGCATCGCCGACGGCTTCCACGGTCAGGGCGACGCGCAGTACACGACCTACGCGTATCAAGCTCCGAACGCGCCGCGCGTGCCGCTGCCGAACGATCTGCTCCGGCTGCCGTCGGTGGACACCGGGCTGCCGTGGGTGTTCACCGCGGGCATTCGTTATGCCGAGCCGTTGCGCGGCATCGAAAAGGACTCGCGCGGCGTGGCACGTCGCGGCGACCCACTGGCGACCGAGCGCTTCGACGTCGAGCTCGATCTCGGCTACCAGATGAACGAGCGCGCCGGCAAGACCTCGATCATCGTGGACAGCGGGCAGGTGACGTTCCGCCAGCCCGGTTCCGCGCTGCTGCACCAGGACATCAAGCGCGCGCAGTTCGATCAGAGTCGGCATCTCCTCGACGCTGTCACTGTTCGTCTCGGCGGCACCTACAACTTGGTCCCCAAGCGCTTCTCGGTGAACGCCGGCACGTTCTACGAGTCACGCGGTGTCGAAGCCGCGTACGCCAACCTCGACGCCTTCGCGTTTGCGCGCGTCGGCATGGGCCTCGGCTTCACCGCACGCGTGGAGCGCTGGGACTTCGGCTTGGCTTACGGGCACGTGTTCGAAGAGACGCTGACGGTCGCGCCAGGTGACCAGCAGGCGTGGCAGACCGTCGCCGCGCCGGGCGCAGTGGCTACCGGCATCGACAAGCGCGTTGGTGCCCCGGCCGACGCCAAGAGCGGGACCGTGCTGGTGGAGCAGAATCCGCCTGCGGCTACGAAGATCGACGCGCGCGCACGCCTGCAGCAGTCCGCCGTGGTCGGCAACCCGCGCGTGGTGAACGCCGGCGTCTACGAGGCAAGCTTCAACACCCTCTCGGGCAGCGTGGCCTACCGTTTCTGAGCGCGGTCACGCAGCGGGTGGCGCTGTTGGTGCTGTTGGTGCGGGTGGCACCGACGGCTTGCTGCCCGTCAGCGGTGCGAACACGCTGCTCAGCTCTTCTTCGGTGAGCGTTTCTTTTTCCAGCAAGCGCACGGCCCCGGCCTCGAGCGCCTCGCGGTGGCGCACCACCACGGCGCGTGCGCGATCGAACGCGCCGCCGACGATGCCCTTGATCGCGGCGTCGATCTCGTGCGCGGTGACCTCGCTGTAGTTGCGTCGCGAGTAGCCTGCCGCGCCCGGGCCGAGGAAGGGTGATGGTTCGTTGTCGTACGCCACGTGTCCGAGCTCCGGCACCATCGCGTAGCGCGTGGCCATGGAGCGCGCGATGTCGGTGGCTTTGCTGAGGTCGTCGGCAGCGCCGGTGGAGA
This sequence comes from Pseudomonadota bacterium, assembly GCA_017881185.1. GTDB lineage: Bacteria > Myxococcota_A > Polyangia > Polyangiales > JAFGIB01 > JADGRF01. Next base: position 11,793 of record JADGRE010000175.1, read on the forward strand.
GGTGACCGAACACCACGTGCTCTGCGGCACGCCCGCCCAGCAGCACGGTGAGCTTGTTTTCAAGCTCCTCGCGCGTCATCAGGTAGCGGTCTTCGGTGGGCCGCTGCAGCGTATAGCCGAGCGCACCGATACCGCGCGGGATGATCGACACCTTCTGCACGGGATCGGAGCCCGGCATGGCGCGCGCCACCAGTGCGTGGCCCATCTCGTGGTAGGCGACGATGCGACGTTCCATCGGGTTGAGTAGACGGTTCTTCTTCTCGAGCCCGGCCACGATGCGCTCGATGGCGGCGACGAAGTC
>JADGRE010000045.1 GCA_017881185.1 Pseudomonadota bacterium
TTTGGGCGTGTCTTCGCACGCTAGTTTGGGCGTGTCTTCGCACGCTAGTTTGGGCGTGTCTTCGCACGCTAGTTTGGGCGTGTCTTCGCACGCTAGTTTGGGCGTGTCTTCGCACGCTGGGCTGCATGACACTGGAGAGATCGCACATGCCAACCCGCATCGCCGATGCGCAACGACGTTCGTTGTCCGACCCCGAGAGCTTCTGGGCCGAGGCCGCCACCGCCATCCGCTGGACGCGCGCGCCCAAGCGCGTGCTCGACGACAGCCGAGCGCCGTTCTACCGCTGGTTCCCCGATGGCGAGCTCAACACTTGCTACAACGCGCTCGATCTGCACGTCGACACCGGCCGCGCCGAACAGCTTGCGCTGATCTACGACAGCCCGGTCACCGGCACGCTCGAGCGCTTCACCTTCCGGCAACTGCGCGATCAGGTGGCGCGCTTCGCCGGCGCACTGGCTGCACAGGGCGTGGTCAAGGGCGACCGCGTCATCCTCTACATGCCGATGATCCCGGAAGCCGTGGTCGCGATGCTCGCCTGCGCACGCCTGGGCGCCGTGCACTCGGTCGTGTTCGGTGGCTTCGCCGCGCCGGAGCTCGCGACGCGTATCGACGACGCACAGCCCAAGCTCATCGTCTGCGCCTCGTGCGGCATCGAGGCCACACGCGTCATCGCCTACAAGCCGCTGCTCGACGAGGCCATCACGCTGGCCGCACACAAGCCCAAGGCCTGCATCGTGAAGCAACGCTCGCAGCTGACGGCGGCAATGGTCGCCGGCCGCGATCTCGACTGGGACGCCTGCGTCGCAAGCGCCACGCCTGCCGCGTGTGTGCCAGTCGCCGCGACCGACCCACTCTACATTCTGTACACCTCGGGCACCACGGGACAGCCCAAAGGCGTCGTGCGTGACAACGGTGGACACGCCGTCGCGCTCAAGTGGAGCATGCAGAACGTCTACGGCGTGCAGCCGGGCGAGGTGTTCTGGGCCGCGTCCGACGTGGGCTGGGTGGTCGGCCACAGCTACATCGTATACGGACCGCTGCTCAACGGGAACACGACGATCCTGTTCGAGGGCAAGCCCGTCGGCACACCCAACGCCGGCACCTTCTGGCGCGTGATCGCCGACCATCGCGTGTGTACGCTGTTCACTGCGCCCACAGCGTTTCGTGCCATCAAGAAGGAAGACCCCGAAGGCAAGCTCATCCGCGACTTCGATCTGCGCTCGCTGCGCGCGCTCTTCCTCGCGGGCGAACGCTCCGACCCGGCGACGCTGGTGTGGGCCGAGACGCAGCTCGGTGTGCCAGTGGTCGATCACTGGTGGCAGACGGAAACAGGCTGGGCGATCGTCGCCAACTGTCTGGGCATCGAGTCGCTGCCCGTGAAGCACGGCTCGCCCACGGTTGCAGTGCCGGGCTGGGACGTGCGCGTGCTCGACGAAGGCGGCCACGAAGTCCCGCGCGGCACGACGGGCGCGCTGGTCTGCAAGCTCCCGCTGCCGCCCGGCTCGCTGCTCACGCTGTGGAACGCCGACCAGCGCTACTTCGACGCCTATCTGAAAGAGTTCCCGGGCTACTACAAGACCGCAGACGCCGGCTACATCGACGACGCCGGCTACGTGTACGTGATGGCGCGCACCGACGACATCATCAACGTCGCGGGCCATCGCTTGTCGACCGGCGCGATGGAAGAAGTGTTGGCGAGTCACCCGGACGTGGCCGAGTGCGCGGTTATCGGTGTGGCCGACGAGCTCAAGGGTGAAGTGCCGCTTGGTCTGCTCGTGCTGCGCGACGGCGCTGCGCGCACGCCGGAGCAGGTAGTGCAAGACGTCGTGCACCGCGTGCGCGACGTGATCGGCCCCGTGGCCGCGTTCAAGCTCGCGACCGTGGTGAAGCGTTTGCCCAAGACGCGCTCGGGCAAGATCTTGCGCGGCACGATGAAGAAGATTGCGGATTCACAACCCTACAAGCAGCCCGCAACCATCGATGACCCCGCCGTGCTCGGCGAGATCGACGCCTCGCTGCGCGACGTCGGCTACGCCAAGCGCTGAACGGCGGCACGCCACACAAAACCAACCATTCGGTTAGTTAGCTTGCCAGCTTGGACCGCTCGTCGCGGGCGAGCCGGCCGTCGGCCATGGTGAGGGTGCGGTCGCCCTGCGCTGCGAGCTGCGGATCGTGCGTGACCAGCACGACGGTGCGCCGCTCGGAGGTGGCTCCGCGCAGCAACGCCAAGATGCTCTTGCCGGTGTCGGAGTCGAGATTACCCGTGGGCTCGTCGGCCAAGAGCACGGGTGGATCCATCATGAGCGCGCGCGCAATCGCCACGCGCTGCATCTCGCCACCCGACAACTGCTCGGGTTTGTGGTGGGCGCGCGCCGCGAGCCCGACCCGCTCGAGCAACGCTGTGGCGCGCCGCGTGACTTCCCGACCGCCCTGCCCCGACAAGCGCGCCGACAGCGCGACGTTCTCGAGCGCCGTCAGCGTGGGCAAGAGGTTGAAGAACTGAAACACGAAGCCGATGGTGTCGCGCCGCAAGCGCGTGCGTGCGTCGTCGTCGAGCCCGTAGATGTCCCGCCCTGCCAGCAGGATGTGCCCGCTGGTCGGGTGATCGAGCGCGCCGATGAGGTTGAGCAGCGTACTCTTGCCCGAGCCGCTCGCGCCGACCACCGTCACGAACGAACCGGCCTCGATCGACACCGAGACCTCGCGCAGCGCATGCACGGCCGCCGAGCCTTGGCCGTAGGTGCGACTGACGTTTTGCAGGACGATCATGCCCAGTGCCCGCGGCCTACATATGCTCGAGCGCAGCCGGGGTGAAGCTGGTGTCATCCAAGTCGTCGCGGCGCTCGATCGAGTCGATGAACATGTCGGTGGAGTGCTTGCTGAGCTGGCTCTGCATGCGCGCATCCACGACCACGGGCCGGCCGTCGATCTGCTTGACCTTGCGACTGTAGAGCGTCTTCACGAGCTTGTCTTGCTTGTCGTAGAAGCGCGTGCGCAGCGCGACGTAGTCGCTCTTGCGCACCCAGGTCATCACGCGACCATAGCTCGACGGTGCATCGGGGCGCAGCGTGGACTCGACCACCCAAGCGGCCTCACCCGACAGCGCTTCGTCGGGCAAGCGCTTGTTGGTGGCGTAGCGCGAATCGACGCGTTGCATGTCGGAGTAGGTGAAGTCGCTGCCCATGAAGCTGCCTTCACGCTCGCGCCCCACGATGCGCCGCGTGCGCTTGAGACCCGGCAGATAGATGTATTGTTCGGAGCTTTCCTTGTCGCGCTCGATCATGAGAAACGCGGTACCAGCGATGTCTTGCGGCGACAGGAAGCGCACGACCGTCTGGAACAAGCCGTTCTTGCGGCGGCCCAGGATGTCCATGATGCGCTCGCGGGTCTGACCGTTGTCGTCATTCAGGACCATGCGCACGTGCGTGCGCGCGCCTTCCCAAGAGAACGCGTCGCTGCGCACCATGCGCTTGGCGATGTCGTCTGCGCTGGGCTCGGCGTCGGCGAGCGCGGTGGCTCCCCAGGCGAGGCAGGTGAAGCACGCCAAAGACAGCGCGGCGCGCGTGCAGCGCTGACTCGGTCTGCGTGGGCTCGGTCTGCGTGGGCTCGCTGTGCACGGTCTTGCCCGGCTGGCGCCCCGCTGCTCAGAACGGCGCGTGAGGGGCTTACCCACATGACCCACTTCGTGCTCTGAGTGCTCCATCGACAATTGCTGACGCGCGTTCAGTGTTGCGGATTCACCGAGGAAACTGTGCAATTGGCCCGAGCACGTTCACCTCGGTTGACACCATTCTACACGCGCTGCTAGCAAGAGTTACGGGGAATGATGTAAGTGAGGCACGCTAGTGATTAAATTCCCAGCTGACTGGCCCGCGCTCAATACAGCCGCGCCGGTCGATCTGACGGTCCACGATCTACCCCACGCGTCATCGACCACCGAGTGGTGGTACATGAACGGGCACTGCGTCACCGAGGCTGGCCAGCGCTACTCGCTGTTCGCTGCGTTCTTCCGCAGGGAGAAGGGCCGCGATCCCAAGACGCATGAATCGCTGTACGCGCACTCGCTCACCTGGGCAATCTGCGACGTCGAAGGCGAGACCTTCCCGCACGTGTCGCGCGTAGACCAGAGCGCTGCCGAAGAAGGCTTGAAGCGCATGAACCGCGGGCTCGGCTCGAAGGACGAGCGGCTCAACCGTGCGTTGCGCGAGATCCTCGAGCGCGGCCACGTGCCCACGCCCGATCGCACCTTCGATGGCCGCGTGTTCGTGAACCAGCAGAAGCTCGAGCTCGACTACGCCGGCGACACCTTCCACAAGAATCAAGACGGCAGCTACACGCTCAAGCTCTTCGATCGCCGCCAGGCGCTCGGTTGCGAGCTCAAGTTCACGCCGAAGAAGCCCGCGACGCGACACGGCCACGACGGCGTGGTGCGCGGCTCCGACGACGAGACGATGTTCTACTACTTCATCCCGCGCTGCGAGCTGACAGGCAGCATCACGCACCGCGGCGTGGAGCACACGCTCGCGCAAGGCCAGGGCTGGTACGATCACGAGTTCGGTTTCGGCGAGCGCGAGAACGTCGACGACGCTGCCGAAGCCAAGCTGCCTGCCGCCGAAAAGGCGCGTGTGCAGGCCGAGCGCAAGAAGCGCATCGACGAGCGGCAAGTTGGTTGGAACTGGGTCTCGGCTCAGCTCGACGACGGCAGCGAGCTCAGTGTGTACCCCGAGGTCTACACGCACACCGGCAAGAGTGCCGGCACGCACGCCATCACCATCGGCAAAGACGGCACGCGCACGAGCTGGGAAGGCGCGAGCTTCGAGCCGCTCGAGATGTGGCAGAGCACGCAAACCTTCTTCGACTACCCCACGCGCTTTCGCTTGCAGATCCCCAAGGCGGGTCTCGATCTCGAAGTGAAGGCGGCCTTCGATGATCAAGAGTTCATCACCCTGATCTCCAAGCCTTCGTTCTGGGAAGGTCGCGTCGAGGTCAAGGGTACGCGTGAAGGCAAGCCCGTTTCGGGTCTGGGCTACGTGGAGCGCAGCGGCTTCGCGCCCTTCGACGACCTCGACGGCTTCTTCGAGCAAGTTGGCAAGACGGTGCGTCGTTCCGTCGACAGCTTCGTGCCCAAGCACCCGACCTACGAACAAGCGCGTGACCTGCTCGCGTCGAAAGACAAAGAGCATTACATGGAAGGCGTCGACATCGAGCAGTACGCTCGCACGCACATCCATCCGATTCGCGAGATCGTCGACCGTGGCGGCAAGGGCTGGCGTTCCTACGCGGCAATCACCTGTTGCGACATCGTGGGCGGCGACTCACGCAACTTCGTGCAGTGGTTGGCCCTGCCCGAGCTCATGCACGTGGGCTCGCTCATCGTCGACGACGTGCAGGACAAGTCGGTCACGCGCCGCGGCGGCCCCACTGCGCACCTGATCTACGGCGAAGCCCAGGCCATCAATTCCGGCACGGCCGCGTACTTCATCGGTAATCAGCTGATCACCAGCGACCGCATCTCGGACGCCGATCAGATCAAGATCTACGAGCTGTATTTCGACGCGTTGCGTGCCGGTCACGCCGGCCAGGCACTCGACCTCGACGGCTTCGAGAGCCTGATGCCGAGTGTGGTCGCCTCCGGCAACAGCGACCTGCTCGAAGGCCGAGTGCTGGCCGTGCATCGCCTGAAGACCGCGGCGCCCGCAGGCTGCTTGGCGCGCATGGGCGCGATCGCCGGCGGCGGTAACGATTCGCAGGTGGACGGCCTCGGCCGCTTCTTCGAAGACGTGGGTCTGGCGTTTCAGATCGTCGACGACGTGCTCAACCTGCGCGGCTTCAAGGGCAACCTGAAGACGAAAGCCGAAGACGTGCAGCAGGGCAAGATCACGCTGCCGGTCGCCAAGGCCATGTCGCGCTTGAATGCAAGCGATCGCCAGTGGCTCTACGAGACGTTGCGCAGCAAGCCCCAAGACATGAAGGTCGTGGAGAGCGTGGTGGAGAAGCTCGAGAGCTGTGGCGCAGTCGAGGCGTGCGCGGTGCAAGCGCGGCAGCTCGTCGAAGGCGGCTGGCTCAAGATCTCCCCGCTCATCGACGACTCACTCGCCAAGATGATGCTGCGCGCGTTCGGCTGGTACGTGCTCGAACGGCACTACTGAGCACGCGCGCTTACGCGCGGTACACGGCCATGACGTCGGCTTCGGGGGCGAAGAAGTAGCCGAAGAGGCCCCAGAAGAGCGTGAGCGGGCTGAAGAGCTTCAGGCTCAAGCGGATGGGCTCGAGCGCCATGTCGACCGTGTCGTCTCCGGTGGCGAAGTAGTGCGAGAGAAAGCGCGGGTTCACGAACGGCACGAGCGTGTTCGTGTACATGGTCGGGTAGTAGCGCTCGAGCTTCCAGCCCAGGGAGTCTCCGACCGAGCACAGCATGCGCTTGCTGAAGATGTGGCGGTGGTAGGGCTGATGCAGCGTGTGCACGCGCAGCTCGGGGTGCTGCAGATCGATGGCGCTGGCGTTGGGCGTGCCCAGCGCCACGGCTCCACCAGGCTTCACCAGGCTCTGGAGGGTGTGCAGGAAGTCCCAAGGCTCGGGTACGTGCTCGAGCACGTCTTGGCTGATGATGAGGTCGTAGGGCTCGCTGAGCACGCTGCGATCGGCGAAGGCCTCGGAGTACTCATCGAAGCCGTGCGTGTTGGGGAAACCCGCTGCACGCAGGGTGTGCACGAGCGTGCCGGAGCCGCAGCCGTAGTCGAGCACGCGGTGCTCGGGCCGCAGACCTGCGGCCTGCAGGCGTGAGACCTGCTTGCGGTACATGGCGCGCAACATCCAGTCGACCTTGCTCTCCACCAAATGGTGAAAAGGGTACTCGCGATAGTAGTACGCGAGATCGACCTCGTCGGTGGCGTGGATGCTCCCGCAACCGGGACAGCGCCAGACAGCGAATTGCTCGCTCTTGAACTTGCGAACGTTGCTGCGTATCGACGCACGCTCGACGTTGTCAGGCTGGGCTTTGCGACAGATGTTGCAGTGCGGCATGGGGCTCCACGCAGCTTAGATGAGCGCTGAGCGTCGTGCAGGCCAAAGCGGCGCGGGCCACGCCGGTGACGCGGGTGACGCGGCTGGCACCAAAGATTCGCGGGCAACGGCTGCCTCGGACGTGACGGATCGGTCGCTCAGGTGCATTGATCGTTCTGGGTTGGCGTGCACACAACAGCCCACCCCGCACCTGGCCGCGCCCGAGGCGGGCGCATCCCAGCAATGGGCAGCGTATACTGGCCCGCAGAGGGTGTCGCTCGGTGATGTTGAAATTCAGTGGTGATGGTCGCTGGCTTGGTGTGCGTGCTTCGTTGCTCGCACTCTTCTCGCTGGTTTCGTATGCGGCATGTGCGCTTGGCGGCTGCGGCAGTGACCCTGCCGCGGGTGCCTGCACCGGCTCGGGCGTGACGCTCACCGGCGTCGTGAAAGAGCTGACGCCCGGCAAGGAGCGGCAGATGTACCCGACCATGGACGGCGTCGAGGTGTGCGTCTACCAGCACGACGAAGTGCCGTGCGTAACCACGGGCAAGGCCGGGACCTTCTCGCTGTGCGACGTGCCGAAAGATTCGGAGCTGATGCTGTCGTTCAAGAAAGACGCCTACGCGCAGTCGATGCGCATGATCACGACCAAGAAGGCCGACTACGCGATTCTCGCGGAGACCGTGCTCGGTTCGATCAAGTACGGCACCGCGCAGCTCAAGTACTTCGGCTTCAGCACCAGCGACCTGTCGGGCGGCGTCGTGCAGTTCTTCGCGGCCAATCCCTCTAACGGTGTGTTGCAGGTCTCCACCTTGTCCGACTTCACCGCGCAGTTGCTCAAGCCTGACGGCACCGCCACCGCGACCTGTGGCCAGAAGGGCGGCGGCACGGGTCCGTGCGCGCCGGTCTACCTCAACGACACGGGTGAGCCCGACCCGAAGCTCACCAAGTCTTCGCGCTGGGGCGTTGGCGCTTTCGGCAACGTAGCGCCCGGCAAGTACTTGTTGCGCATCAAGCATCCCACCCTGGTGTGCGACGAGCACCTGCCCGAGTCGGGTTGGATGGGCAAAGACGTCGACACCGTGTTCGTAGAGGTGGTCAAAGATTGGGTCACCGCTCAAGTGGGCTTGTTCTGTCAGCCACCGGAGTGAAGACGATGAGAGATGTCAGTCGAAGGCTGCGTGGTGCGGGGCGGCTCTTGGCAGCGGCAGCCGTGGTCGTGAGCGCGGGCGCCTGCGACGATCCGATGCCGAAGCTCGCAGGCGACGGCGGCGCGGGCGATGGCGGTTGCGCAGGCATGAGCACGCCGGGCAGCGACTGCGTCGACCCGATTCGCTTCGACTTCAAGCCGACCGATGTCGACATCGTGGGCGACCTGAAGAAGACCAAGAACATCGACTTCACCACGCCCAAGCCCGGTGAAGGTTTCCAGATCACGACGCAGGGCATCAAGCTCGGCCCGAGCGACGACGACGAGTGGTGCGAGGCGTTCGAGGTTCCGAAGAACCCGGACAACAGCACCGGCGCGTACTGCATCACGCGCTTCGAAGTGGCCATGACCAAGGGCTACCACCACCTGTTCGTGGCCAAGGCGCCCGTGGGCTCGACGAGCGAGAAGCTCATGGAAGTGGGCAAGCGCGTGCGTTGCGTCGGTGGCGCGCACATCGCCTACGGCACCGATCTACTGCCCATTCCGCTGCCGCAGGGTGTGTATGCCGACGTGCCGTACTACAAAGGCATCGGCGAGAAGTTCACGCCCGGCCAGAAGATCAGCGTGAACTACCACTACTTGAACACCACGGACAAAGACATCATCGGGGTGACCAAGCTGAACTTCCACGCGGCGCCGTGCGACGGCCTGCTCGAGATGCAGCAATTCGGGTTCTACAACCAGGACATCGCCGTACCACCTCATGGCAAGCAGGCGACCACGATGAGCGGCACGTTCACGCAGGACGTCTACGTGCTCGACCTGTTCCGCCACACGCACCGCTGGGGACGCGAAGTACCCATCAGCTACTACAAGGGGCCCAAGGACGGGCAGATCATCTTCAAGAGCCCCGACTACGAGCTGGGCGCCGGCTTCCATTTCCCGGAGCCCGTGTTGTTCCACAAAGGCGAAGGCTTCACGTTCACCTGCAACTACGAGAACACCACCGACAACTACATTCGCTTCGGCCCCACGGCCAACGACGAGATGTGCATGTTGCTGGGCACGTGGTGGGTGGCGAACAAGACCGAGCTGCCCACAACCCAGCACCGCTACAAGTGGCCACAACAGTAGCAGCCGCAGGCAGCGCGCCGATCTGCACACGCGGCAGCAGAGCCTGATAGAGTTCGGCGAGCATGAGACTCCCAGCGTGGACCTGTGGGCTTGCGAGCCTGTTGGCTGTGGTCGCAGCGCGCGCGCCAGCCAGGGCGCAGAGCCAAGAGCCGCCAGCGCAAGCGGGCAGCACGACGCCGACAGCTGCGGCACCTGCTGCGCCACCCACCGCACCTGCCGCAGGCCAGAGTGCGGCGCCTGCGCCCACTGCAGCGCCGGCAGCCACACCCGCACCCGAGGCAGCTGCGACGAGCGCAGCGCCTGCTGCGGCGACCCCCCCCACGCGCGACAACGCCGACGAGCAGGTCATCAGCGATCCCGAGCTGGCAGCCGCCGCCCCGAGTGCCGCGCCCAGCTCGGCGCAAACGAGCACCGCGAGCACTAGCGCATCCAACGCGAACAACGCCGATGCGCGCGTGGTGCTGCACTCGCGCGTTGCCACCGAGACGCAGCGCACCGACCCGCGCCAAGACGTGTGGCAGAGCACCACGCTCGCCACCTTCGATGCGACGGTGCGGCGCTCGGACGCGCTGCGCTTCGTGTTGGGGTTGCGCGCGCGCTATCACTACGCGTCGCTCGCGAGCAATAGCGCCGTGGTCGACACCGTACCCACGCACTACGACCTCGACGCGCTGCCCACCGCTGGCTACGTCGATGGCCGGCTGGCCCAAGGCCTGCACCTGCAGGTGGGTTATCAGCCCGTGCATTTGGGCCGCTTCGACATCTTCTCCGCGACCAACGTGCTCGCCGTGCACGACCTGCGCGATGGGCCGGCCACGATGGCGGAAGCGGGCGAGGTCGGACAGATCGCGGCGGTCATGGACTACGACGCCAACGCCTGGCTGTCGTTTCGGGCGATCTACCTGCCCTTCTTCACGCCGCACATCATCTCGGTGGTGGAGAGCGACTACGCGCTCTTGCGCATGACGCAGGTGGAGACCACGGCGGCGTACGACGCCGCCGACATGGGCTCGGGTCGCTTGCAAGCGTTGCTGCTGCACAACTTGACGCGCGGCGATCGCGATCGCATTGCGCAGACCGGGCTGTCGGCGTTCGCTCCCGAAGCGAGCCTCGCGCAGCCGCAAGGTGCGCTGCGGGCGAGCGCACACGGGCCCAGCGGCGAGGTGGCGGTGACGGCTGCGACGGCGCTCGAGCATCTGCCGGCGCTGCGCGCGAGCTCGACCCTCATCGACTACCTCGCGGTGAACGCCGCGAGCAACTCGACCCACCAACAGCAGCTCGACGCGCAGACCGCACTCGCGGGAGACAACCGACCGCTGGCCGCCGAGTACAAGCGCTACGCCGTGTTCTCTGCCGATGCCGCAACCGATCTGGGGCCCCTGTCGGTCGGTCTCGAAGGCGCGTACATGCTGCACCGCACGCTCATGGCGGAGAGCTTGCTGCAGCAGCAAACCTCCGAGCCGCAGCTGGTGAAAGCCGGCACGCCCGGACTCGCGCAGCCGGCGTCGAGCGACGTCTTGCAGGTTGGCGCGCGCGCCGAGTACGTGCGCGGCACCGAGTGGCTGGTGTCGGTCGAGGCCTTCTTCGCGTACACGCTCAGCGCGCCGAGCTTCGGCCCCAAGCGCTACATGATGATGGAAGACGGTCGCTTCGCGCGCGGGGTCGGCACGCTGCTCAGCTACGCGCCCGACGCGCTGCCGATCCACTTCGAGGTGGGCGCCGGCCTGTTCAGCGGCCCGAGCCTGCTCGTGTCGCCGCGTGTCGCTTACTCCATCGTCGACAACTTCGACGTGGAGCTCGGTGCGCTCTTCGTGAACGGCCCGGCGGGCACCACGACCATGGCGCTCGGCACGCGCTACGACAACGTCGACCAAGTTTATCTCGGACTGCGCTACCTGCCCTGAGCTATCCTGCAAGCGTGATGCTGCCACCCACGCTGCGAAAACGCCCGCACGCTCTGTTGCTCGATGCGGGCGACACCATCTTGTTCATGGACGAATCCGCGCTGGTCGCGGCGCTCGCGCAGCTGGGCGAGCAGGTAGAGCCGCAGCGCATTACAGCCTCCATGTTCGCCGCCAAGCGGGCGTACCAGGAGGTGCTCAAGCGCAGCGAACGTCATGAAGATGGCTGGTCGGTGCTGGTGAAGGCGCTCTTGGTCGAGGCTGGAGTGAGTGCCGAGCGTGCCACCGCGCATCTAGCGCCGCTGCGACGCATCCACGACGACTTCTACTTCTGGCGCAAGGTGCCCGCCGAAGTGCCCGCTGCGCTGCAGCGCGCGCGAGCGGCCGGCATGCGCCTGGGCGTGATCTCCAACTCGGAAGGAAGGCTGGAGTCGGTGCTGACGCGCGTGGGGTTGCGTGCACCCTTCGAGCTGGTCGTGGACTCGCAGCTCGAAGGCGTGAGCAAGCCCAACCCCGAGATCTTTCGGCGCACGCTGCAGCGCATGAACGTGGCACCCGAGGCCGCGCTCTACGCCGGCGACATCCCCGAGGTCGACGTACAAGGCGCGGCGCGCGCAGGCATGCATGGCGTGCTCGTCGACGCCTTCGACCACTACGGCGACCGACCCGAGCTGCCGCGCGTGCGCAGCGTGGCGCAGCTGGTGGACGAGCTCTTGCGACTGCCTGCGTGAGAAACAGTGACGGATGGACTGCGAGGCGCGAGCGAGGCGCCTTCGGGCCCGAGGACCGCGCGCAGCGTACGGGTCGGTACGTGAGCACGGACCGCAGGGCCCGAAGGCGGATCGCGAAGTGCATCGCGGTCCAGGCGTTACTGTTTAGAAGAGGTAACCGATACGCAGCAGGTTCAGCTGGAACAAGAAGGGCAGCATACGCAGCCCCTTGTCACTCGCGTCGGCGATGTTCTTGTGGGCCTTGTTGTAGTTGTCGATCTCGGCCTGCATCGCGGTGGCCGGATCGGGCGCGGGCGTCGAGAACTTCGCGTGCGTGCTGCCCAGCGGCAGCTCGAGCGCGAGGTCGATACCCATCACGAAGCCGCTGCGACCCATGAAGCCGAGGCCGAGCTTGAACAGCGGGATGCCGACGCTGGCTGCGACCTTCTGGTTACCGGTCGTCGCGTCGAAGCCTGCATGCTGATACGCAAAGCCACCGCTCAAGAAGAACGCGCCGCCGAACGGATACAGCCGACCGTCGAGGGTGACGAGGCTCAGGCCCATGGACGCCGAGGACAAGCTCAGCTTGAACCACTGGTAGTCGATGCCGAAGCCCAGGTAGTCGCCGTAGCGCGCGTGAATGCCAACACCGAGGATGTTGAGCAGACCGGCCGAGAGCACAGGGCCGAAGCACAGCTTGCCGAGGACGCACTTGTCTTCGTCTTCGTCTGACGGCGGTGGCGGCGGAGGCGCTGGTGCAGCTTCCGGTGCAGGCGCCGGTGCGGGCGCGGGCGCAGCTTCTGGTGCGGGCGCCGGTGCCGCTTCTGCAGGCGCGGCTGCAGTGGCATCCGTCGGTGCGGCGGCGGGCGCGACTGCAGTGGCATCCGTCGGCGCGGCGGCGGGCGCGGCTGCTGGTGCTGCTCCCGCTTGTGCGAACGCTGGGGCTGCCAGCAGTGTCGTCAGACTCAATACAAGAAACGAACGAACCAAGCTTTGCATCGTATGTCTTTCCCCGTGGTGTGAAACGGCGACGGGCGACTTGCCCTCGCAGATATGGGATCGCAAGCACGAAAACGTTATCACACGACCTAACCGTCCCGTAACAATTGTGCCGCGGCACAAGACAAGCGTGTGGCATAACGTGGGTGATACGATGGCACCATGCGGTGCGTGTGGTGGTCGCGCCGCGCCGTGGTTACTGCTCGAATCCCGGGGCAAAGATGCGCGCCATGCGTTCGGGGGCAAGCACGCCGCGCTCACGCATCAGCTCATCGGCGCGCAGCGCGAGCGGATCGCTAGGCCCACCCATGAGCTCGCCGCGCCGACGCAAGGCGCTCGCAACGAGCAAGGGTTGAGCCTGCGCTTCGGCCGAGCCGATGACCTCGTCGAGCAGCTCCATGGCGCGTTCGCGCTCATCGCGCAGCGCAGCGATACCGGCACGCAGCAGGGTCACGGCGTCCGCAAAGCAGCGCAGGCCGAGAGACTGCACGGCGTCGAGATCGGCGCTGGCACGCTCGAGCCACTCGGCGGCTCCGGGTTGGGTCTGTGCGGCGCACAGCTTGCACGCGGCGCGCAACACGAGCGCATGACTGCGCCAGACCGACACCACGGCGAAGGGCGCGCGCAGGATGTCTTCCAGCTCGCTCGCGTGGCGCGCGCAGGCTTCGCCATCGCGTTCGTAGAGATCGATGAATGCGCGTGCAGCCCAGTGAGAGAGTGCCGTGGGGTCGAGCCCGCCGCGGTTCCAGCGCGTCATGGCTTCGCTGCAAGCGCGGCGCGCGCCGGCGGGATCGTCGCGCACGAGCCCGAGAAAGCTCGTCATCAAGCGCAAGCGCGTCGCCACCAGGAGGTCGTCGCGCTCCTCGGCCTCACGTGCCCAGTCTTGCGCTCGCTGCAGGCCGTCGACCACGGAGAACGCCACGTAGATCGACGCCATGAGCTGCTTGCACAGCCGTAGCTCGTTCACACCTGGGCCCTCGACACCGAACAGCTCCTCGGCGGACTCCAGCTCGGACAACGCAGGCTGCCAGGCGCCGACCCGATGGTGATCGCACGCCCGCGCGAACGCCAACCACGCAGCTGCACGCGTGCTCGGCCGCTTGCGCTCGAGCGCGGCGGCGGCCTCGAGCACGCCGAAGCGAACGCCGCCAGCGCGCAGCGCCAGCGGGCCCTCGACGTATGCGTGGTACAAGCACAGGCCTTGCATCACGCGCTCGGGCTCGCCCGCATCGAGCGCTTCGATGACGTAACGTGCCAAGAGCGGCAACGGTCGATCGATCTCCGTAATGAGCAGTCCGAGCGTGACGAGCCACAGCGCATCCAGACGCTGCAGTCGCTCGGGCCGCACCAGGCTTTCCTCGCACGGGGCGAAGTCCAAGCCGCGCTCGATCAACCTACCGCGCAACTCCAGCAGCTCGCGCGATGCGCTGCGGAAGTCGGTCGCCAGCGTGATGCCGAGCTCGCGCAGATTCTCGCGCAAGATCTCCACGCCCTCCTCGATGTGACCGCACAACACGAGCTGTACGCCGGCGCGCCGACGCAGCTCTGCTGCCTGCTCACCCTCGGCGAGCTGCGCGGCATCGGAGTACACGCGCGCGGCTTGCGCACCGCGACCGGCCTGCACCAAGGAATCGCACCAGCGCATCATGAGCTCGCGCTTCTGCGCCTCGCTCTGGAGGTGATGCGCGACGGCGATGGCATACAGGCGCGCAGCTTTGTCGAAGGCCAGTGCGCGCTCGGCTTGCGCGGCCGCGCGCAACGCGTACAGGCCGGCGCGTGCGCTCTCGCCGGCGCCGAGCAAGTGATCGGTGAGCGCTTCCAGATCGAGCGAGCCGCTGGCCTCGAGCGTGGAAGCCAAGCGCCGGTGCCAGATGGCCAAGAGCTCCGGCGCCATGCGTGCCACCACCGCTTCACGCACGCGATCGTGGTAGGTCTCGACCGCCCGGCCATCGCGCGTGGCGACGCCGCGCACGAGCTTGGCGGCGCGCAGCTCGGTCAACCCGGTCTGCAGGTTGATGTCGAACGCCGACGCCAGGCTCAGTGTGTCCTCGGGAACCGGACGGCCCGCCACCGAGACCAACTGCAAGAGCGTGCGCGCGTCTTTGGACAGCGAGGACAAGCGGGCTTCGAGCGCGCGCTCGAGGCTCACCACGCTGGGATCCTGTGTGCCGGCGCTGTGTACGTAGCGCGCGAGCTCCGTGAGCAAGTACGGGCTGCCCTGCCCTTCTTCGCCCACGCGCGCGGCGTTCACCGCGGTCTGCGCGCCGAGCAGCGTGCGCGCCAGGTCCAAGCTCTCGCCTTCCGAGAGTGCACCCAGGGTGATCTCGCGCACATCCGCTTGCGTGTCACGCAGCTGACCGAGCAAGGTGCGCAGGCAGGGGCTGGTGTCGACCTCGGTCTGGCGGTACGCGCACAGCATCATCACCGCCGGGCAGTCGTTGCCGACGACCAGCTCCGCGAGCAGCTTCGCGCTGTCCACGTCGCCCCACTGCAGATCGTCGATGAACAACACCAGACGCGTGCGGTCGGCGATGCGCGAGAACAGCTCTTTGAGCGCGTTGAACGCGCGGCGCCGCAGCTCCTTCGGATCGCTCGGCAAGGGGCCGCGACGCTTGGCTTGCGAGATCTCTTCCACGCGCTTGAGCACCGGGAACAACTGCGCGAGCGCGACGATCTCGCGCGGCATCACCTCGGCAACTTGCACCGGCGGCAGCCGTCGCAGGTAACGACTGAGCGAGTCGACCAGGCTGTCGATGGCCTTGAACGGCACCGACTCGCGCTCGTAGCAGCGACCTTTGAGCACCAGGCCCTGGCCACCGCTGGCGGCTTCTTCGATGAAGCGCTCGACCAGCGTGGTCTTGCCGATACCCGAAGGTCCACAGAGCAACGCCACCACGGGCTTGCCGGCGTCGCTGTCGATCGCGCAGCGACGCAACGCGTTTAGCTCTAGGGCGCGACCGACGAAGGGCGAGCCGTTGTCGGAGCCGCGCTGTGGTGCTTCGATCGGCGGCATCGACACGCCGCGCCGGGCTTGCAGCGCGCGCACCACGGCGTCACCGAGCGGGCGCGCGCGCGGATCGCGCGCCAGCAGCCGCACACACAGCTCGTTCAGATCGTCGGGCACCCCGGAGACCACCAGCGACGGCGCCTGCGGCTCGACCAGCTGCTTGCGCTGCAACACTTCGGTGTAGGTGCCATCGAAGGGAATCGTGCCCGTGAGCGCCTCGTACAACATCACGCCCAGCGCGTACCAGTCGCTCGCTTCGTCGACGGGCTTGCCGGCGGCTTGTTCTGGCGACATGTACGCGGGCGTGCCGAGCACTCCGGGCTCGAGCGTGCGGTAGGTCTCGTGCGAGTGATCGCCGACGATGCCGAAGTCCAAGAGCACCGCGCGGCCTTGCGCAGTGACCAGGACGTTGTCGGGTTTCAAGTCGCGGTGGAGCTTGCGCGCGGCGTGCACCGCCTGCAGGCCCTCTGCGATCTGCGAGAGCACCGAGCGCAGCATGTCGAGGTCGCGCAGCGGCGACGGAAACAGCATCTCGAGACCCTCGACGCGCGGCTCGTCCGCGTCGCCGACCACGCCGGATTCACGCAGCTGCCACGAGTCCGAGCCGCGTAGTGGCGTGCTGAGCAGGTCGCGACCGGTGCGCCCGAGCACGTAGGTGAGGAAGTCCTTGCCCTCGACGTACTCCATCGTGAAGAACCATTGGTCGTCCTCGGAGAACAGCTCGTGCAGGGTGACCAGGTTCGGGTGGCTCAGATCCGAGAGCGCGCGGAACTCGCGCTTGAAGCGGTAGATGCCCAGCGCATCGACGCGACGCAAGGTCTTGAGCGCCACCTGCGTCTTGCGCTCGCGATCGAACGCCAAGTACACCGCGCCCATGCTGCCTTCGCCCAGGCGCCGCTCGATCACGAAGCGGTCGGTGCCCAAGAGGCTGTTGTTCTGATCCCAATCGGACAAGCGGACCCGGCGCGATCATACCCGGATGCGCCTGCGGTCGCAGCGTCACCCAGTGTGCGCCCGGGGCCCACATGGCTCGGGCTGCTCGCAGTGCCCGCGCAGCCCACGCAGCCTGAACGTGGCTCAGGCCAGCGGCGCGGCGCCAGCCTCGATGCGCTCGATGCGCACGGCGCAGGCCTTGTACGAGGGCTGACGCGAATAGGGATCGAACGCAGCGAAGGTGAGCCGATTGGTGAATGCGTGGTGCATCGGGATGAAGACCTGACCGGGCTGCACCACATGCGTGATGAATGCCTTGACCTCGATCGCGCCGCGCGCCGAGTGCACGCGCACCCATTCACTGGGGCCCAGACCCAGGGCCTTGGCATCGACCGGGCTCACCTCTACATAGGGCGTGCTCGGATGCAGCTTACGCAGCACGTCGGATTTCTTGGTGCGTGTCTCGGTGTGCCACTGCGCGGAGCTCCCGCGACCGGTGAGCAAGAGCAGCGGAAAGCGCGCGCTCGTCGGCTCGGGCATGGCCGTCGGATCGGAGAAGATGAAGCGCGCCTTGGCGTCGTCGTGGAAGAACTTGCCGTCGGCGAACAGCCTGCGTTCGTCGCTGGCACGTGGAACCTCGCCCTTGGGCAGTGGCCACTGCACGCCGCGCAAGGTGTCGAGCTGCTCGTAGCTCTCTATCCCGGAGAAATCACACGGCTGGCCGGCAGAGAGCGCCTTGAGAATTTCGAAGGTGGCGGCGGGCGAGCTGAAGCGCTCGAACATGCTGCCGCAGCCCCAAGCCTCTGCGATGGCCTTGAACACGTAGAAATCGGCGAGCGCCTGACCCGGCGCTTTGGCCACTTTCTTGATGAGCCCGATGCGCCGCTCCGAGTTGATGAAGGTGCCGTCCTTCTCGCCCCAGCCGGCGGCGGGAAGCACCAAGTCAGCGCGCACTGCCGTCTCGGTCGTGCTGTACATGTCCTGGACCACCAGGAAGTCGAGGCGCTTGAGCGTGTCGTGCAGGTCGGCCTGGTTGATCCACGAGTGCGCGGTGTTGGTGGCGATCACCCACAGCCCTTTGATCTTTCCAGACAGCACACCCTCGATGATCTGATCGTAGGCGAGGCTGCCCTTGCTCGGGATGCTCGCGACGTCGATGCCCAGCACATTGGCGACTGCGGCGCGGTGTTCGGCGTTCTTGAAGTCGCGGCCGCCGAGCAAGTTCGTGGTGTTGCTGAAGAGGCGCGAGCCCATGGCGTTGCATTGGCCGGTGATGGAGTTTGCACCGGTGCCAGGACGACCGATGTTGCCGGTCAAGAGCGCGATGTTGATGATGGCCTGCGCCGCGCGCACGCCTTCGTGACTTTGATTGACGCCCATCGTCCACCAGAACGACACGCGCTTGCCCGTGCCGATCGCTTGCACGAGCTGCTCCAGCACATCGGCGGAGATGCCGGAGGCTTCCGCCACGCGCTCGGGCGTGTAATCGGCCACGTGCGCCGCGAGCTCCGCAAAGCCGCTCGTGTGTGCCTGCACGAACGCGCGGTCGACGAAGCCGCGCTGCAAAAGCAGGTTCGTGATGCCGTAGAGCAGCACCAGATCGGACTTCGGGCGCAGCGGCACGTGCAGGGTTGCGGCCATCGCCGTCTCGGTGCGACGTGGGTCGATGACGATGATCTTCGGGTTGTGCCGATTCTTGCAAACGCGCTCCCACATGATCGGGTGCGCGATGCAGGGGTTCGCGCCCACGAACACCAGCACGTCGGACTCCTCGAAGTCTTTGTACGTGTAGGGAGGCGCGTCGAAGCCGAAGGATTCTTTGTAGGCCACCACGGCGCTGGCCATGCACTGCCGCGTGTTGCCGTCGCCGTGCAGCATGCCCATGCCAAACTTCGCGAGCGCGCCCAAGAGCGCCATCTCTTCGGTGGGGATCTGGCCGGTGCTCAGGAACGCCACGGATTCGGGGCCGTGCTTTTCTTGAATCGCTTTGAAGCGCGCGACGAAGGTCTCGAGCGCCTTGGGCCAGTCGACGGGTGCCAGCTGACCGCGCGCGTCGCGCAAGAGCGGCGTCGTGGCGCGGTCAGGCGCAGCGAGCGGCGTGAGGGATTCCCAGCCTTTCGGACACGCCATGCCGAGGTTCACGGGGTAGCCGCGGCTGGGCGACAGGTTCACCGCCTTGCCGTCTTTCATGTGAACGTCGAGCCCACAGCCCGTCGAGCAGAAGCCGCAGACCATGGTGGTGGTCGCGTCGGGCTTCAAGCGTTCGGGCACTTGGCCAATGCCGAAGCCGGCCTGCGTACGTGACAGCTCCTGCGTCAGCGCGCCGTGGCGCATGTGCAAGAGATCCTTGGCGCGTAGCAAGAAGCGTCGTCGCGATCCGTCGCTCGGGTTGTCCATCAGCCGAAGGTTCCTGGCATGCGCGGCGCGCTGACGGCCGCGAAGAAGAGTGAACGCTCCATGAGCGATCCGACGACCAAGCCCGTGAGCGAAAGGCTGATGCACACGAATGCGGCGACGCCGAGGCCCGAGCTGCCGAGCAAGGCCAGCACGAACAGCGGAAGAACGAAGCCCGCGACCAGCGCAGCGCCGAGCCGCAACGTCATGAGACCCTTGAGCTCACCCGACAGCAGCAGGGCGGAGCGCTTGAGATCGTTCTGCTGCTTGTCGCGCAAGTGCAAGAAGATGGAGAGCTCGTAGACCAGCTCGAGCGCGACGAACGCGAGCAGCGCCTTGGCGAGCAGCGCGACCACCGGTACCAGCGAGGCCACACGCGCGCCGCCGCCGGCGAGCATGCTCCACAAGCTGCTGGTGAACAGACTCGTGGCCGTGCCGAGCACCAAGGTGGTCATCAGGAACTTGAAACCCGTGCGCGAGAAGCTCCAGTAGCGACGCAGCGTGACGCAGTAGACCATCACCGAGCAGAACACGCCAGCCGCACCGCACAGTGCAACGAAGCCACCGAGCGAGGCTTCGAGTGTGTGCGCCAGGCCGTCTGACAACTGCGGACAGTGCAGCACGGCACACAGTGGTTGCCGCCACACCACCGCCGCGTAGACGATGGCCGCCTTGGCGAACGCAGCAAATGCAATGATCTCGCGGCTGAGCCACGAGGTTCGCAGCCCGAGAACAGCGCGAAACGCGTACAGCGGCCGGCCCAAGTGGAAGATGCTGGCGCTGAGCGCGAGCAAGCCTGCCCCGAGCGCAACGAGTGAGTGCAGCGGCAAGAGCTGTTCGAGCACCGGTCCGCCGAAGAACCAGCGCACCGCTTGATCCAGACAGAACGCGCCCGCCGACAGCTGGGTGAGCACGAGCATGAACACCAGCGGCCGGTGCTGGTGCGAGGGATGCACCGCGTAGAAGTCGGCAGGCAAGGTGTTGCGTGGATACGCGCGGCTGCTCTTGTAGGTGGTGGTCGGCCCGGTGATGCCGGGCGACGGCGCGCCAGGCAAGAACGCGTCGGTCTGTGCGTCTTCCAGCACGGCGTCTTTGGTCACGAGGCGAATGGAGATGGCTTCGTTCGGACACGCTTGCACGCAAGCCGGCGCTTCACCCGCGGCGAGCCGGCCGCTGCACATGTCGCACTTGCGCACGATGCCCTTCTTGGCGCTGTACTGCGGTACTTCGTAGGGGCAGGTCAGCGTGCAGTACTGACAGCCGATGCACTGATCGTCCAAGTGCTTGACGATGCCCGTGATCGGGTCTTTCTCGTAGGCCTCCACGGGACAACCCTTCAAACACGCCGGGTCGACGCAGTGGTGACAGGCCGTCGTAACGGTTTGTTGTAGAGGAGCCTCGGGGGTGCCGCCATGCAAAAGGCCCACGAAGCGCC
Organism: Pseudomonadota bacterium; assembly: GCA_017881185.1. GTDB lineage: Bacteria > Myxococcota_A > Polyangia > Polyangiales > JAFGIB01 > JADGRF01. The sequence continues at coordinate 20,666 of JADGRE010000045.1, forward strand.
AGGTCTCGCCTTCGTCGAGGCCGTTGAGGCTGTGGCAGGCGGTGACGCAGGCCTTGCAGCCAGTGCAGCGATCGAGGTCGACTTGGAAGCCGTACTGCTCGCCGGCCTTGGGCTTGGTCAGTGGAATGAGCTCGCTGTAGACGCGCTCTTCGCCCTGCAGTCCTTCCAACTCGTGGTGCTTGCTCGAGAAGCGGTCGACTGCTGTCAGGTCGCCTTGTTGCTGCAGGTACTGATCCAGCAGCGGCAAGCGCACGACTCTGTCGCCATGCGCCACGGTTATTCCGCTGCCTCGGTGACATCGCCGCAGGGCTCGGCTTGTTTGCAGAGCGTGGCTTGCAGCAGCTCGGCGGGCGGCAGCTCCACGTACACGACGCCGGCGTTCACTTGTACGGGGAAGGTGCTGATGCCGTAGCTCTCACCAGAGAGGCTCTCACCGGAATCGAGCGCGAAGGTCTTTTTGTGCATCGGGCAGGCCACCTTGGGCCGGCCCGCTTGATCGCCGACGAGGCCGCGCGCCAATACCATGTCTTGACGGTGCGGGCACATGTTCTGCGTCGCGTACCACTCGCCGCGCGAGGCCAAGTTGAACACCGCCAGCTGCACGTTGCCGTATTTGATGGCGACGCCGCCTTCGCGAGGCACCGCAGCCGCGTCGATCAGCGGCACCCAGCGCCGTTGGGCGAGCGGCAAACGCAGCTTGGCCGGCGCGGGTGTTTGCTTCTTCCAGTCGGCCGGGCGCTCTTGGCCGCGCTCCTTGACGAGGCGCAACGTCGGATCGACATCAGGCGAGTTCGCGAAGTGCTGAAAGCGCGCGCGGCGTTCCGGGTCGTTCACGACCGCGGCCCACTCGCACTGGTAGGTGGAGACCAGCTTGTCCATGGCCGCTTCGAGCTCGGCCCCGAGACCCAAGCTGTCGTTCACGACGACGTCGCGCAGGTAGCCGATGCCGCCTTCCAGCTTCTCCAGCCAGACCGAAGTGCGCATCAGCCGGTCGGCAGTCCGGATGTAGTACATCAAGAAGCGATCGATGTAGCGCAGGCAAGTCTCGTCATCGAGATCTCCGGCGAGCAAGTCGGCGTGCCGAGGCTTGGCACCACCGTTGCCGCAGACGTAGAGGTTCCAGCCCTTCTCGGTGGCGATGATGCCGAAGTCCTTGCTCTGCGCTTCGGCGCATTCACGCACGCAGCCACTGACCGCGCTCTTGAGCTTGTGCGGCCCGCGAATGCCCTTGTAGCGCTCCTCGACGCGGATCGCGAAGCCCACGGCGTCTTGCACACCATAGCGGCACCAGGTGCTACCGACGCAGCTCTTCACCGTGCGCACGGCCTTGCCGTACGCGTGACCGCTCTCGAAGCCGGCCGACACCAGCTCCTCCCAGATGTCGGGCAGTTGATTGAGCTTGGCACCGAAGAGATCGATGCGTTGGCCACCGGTGATCTTGGTATACAGGTTGTACTTCTTGGCAACCTGACCGAGCACGATCAACTTCTCTGGCGTGATCTCCCCACCGGGCACGCGCGGCACCACCGAGTACAGACCACCGCGTTGCATGTTCGCCAGGAAGCGGTCGTTGGTGTCCTGCAACGTATCGTGGTTGAGGATCATGTCGTTGTGCACGCTCGCGAGGATCGACGCGACCGCCGGCTTGCACACCTCGCAGCCGTGGCCGCGGCCGATCTTCTCGATGATCTCCTCCCAGTTCGTGTAGCCACGCACCGAGACGATGTCGAAGAGCTGTTGCCGGCTGTAGACGAAGTGCTCGCACAGGTGCGTGTTGATGGTCTGCCCGCTCGCCTTGAGCTCGGCGTTGAGGATGTCGGTCACCAGCGGCACGCAGCCGCCGCAACCGGTGCCGGCGCGCGTGCAGGCCTTGAGGTCGGCCATGCTGCATACGCCCTCGCGGATCTTCGAGCACAGGTCGCCCTTGCTCACGTTGTTGCACGAGCAGACTTGCGCGTCGTCGTCGAGCGTGACCTGGGCGCCGCCACCGCGCTTGCCGAGAATCAGCTCTTCCGCCGAGCACGGCAGCGGCTTGCGCGAGCGCGACAGCTGCACGAGCGTGCCGTACTCCGAAGCGTCGCCCACGAGAATGCCGCCGATGAGCCGCGTGGCGTCGTCGCTCACGACCAGCTTCTTGTAGACGCCGTTGACGAGATCGTGCAGCACGATCTCCTTGGTCGGCTCCTTGGGGATGAAGGGCTCGCCGAACATCGCGACGTCCACGCCCATGAGCTTGAGCTTGGCCGATTGGTCGGCGCCCACGAAGCTCGCTTCCTTGCCGTGCAAGCGCTTGGCCAGCACGTCGGCCATCTCGTAGCCGGGAGCGACGAGGCCGTAGATCACGCCGCGATGCAGCGCCACTTCGCCGATGGCATGTACGTGCGGATCGCTCGTACCCAGCGTGTCGTCGACCACGATGCCGCCGCGCTCGCCCACCATAATGCCGGCGTCGCGGGCCAGCTCGTCGCGCGGCCGGATGCCCGCGGACACCACCACCATGTCGACCGACAGCTCGCTCTCGTCCTTGAAGCGCAAGCCTTCGCAGCGCTCTTCGCCGAGCACTTCCATCGTGGCGCGGCCGAGGTGCGTCTCCACGCCGATGGCGTGGATACTGCGCAAGAGCAGCTTGGCGCCCGCTTCATCGAGCTGGCGCGGCATCAGCCGCGGTGCGAGCTCGACCACGTGGGTGCTGAGGCCGAGCGTCTTCATCGCGCGCGCCGCCTCGAGCCCCAAGAGACCACCGCCGAGCACCGCCGCCGTCTTGGCTTGCTTGCTGTAGGCCTTGATGGCCGCGAGATCGTCGATGGTGCGGTACGCAAACACGCCAGCCTTGTCGATGCCTGGCAGCGGCGGAATGAACGCCGCAGAGCCCGTCGCGAGCACCAGTTGGTCGTACGGCAGCTCCCGATCGTCGTCGGTGCGCACGCGCTTGCGGACTGCATCGACCTTCACCACACGTTGGCCCACGCGCAGGTCGATGTCGTTGTCGATGTAGAACTGGTCGGGCGCGAGCTGCAGCGCCGCAGGGTCTTTGTCGTCGTAATAGTGCGTGAGATTGACGCGGTCGTAGGGCGGCCGCGGCTCTTCGCCGATCAGGATCAAGCGAAAGCGCTTGTCCTTGTCGAGCTCGCGCATGCGTGCGCAGAAGCGCTGACCCACCATGCCGGCGCCTACGATGATGACGGTGTGCTGCTTCATGGTCTTGGCTCCTGCGCTCGTGCTCACTCCGCGGGCTCGATTTGCAGACCTACCGACGACGGCCGCAGCGCGCCGCGCGCCGCGAGGCTCGCTCGCATCTCGAGGTTCGCCGCGCGTTCCTCTTCCGGCGAGAAGCGCACTGCGAGGGCGACCACCGCCGACGCGGTGACAGCCAGCGACAGGTACAGGAACGCATCAGCAGTACGGATCGCATCGCTGCGGAACAAGAGCCCGGCGAGCACCGCGCCCATGTTGCCGCCAGCTCCCACGATGCCGGCGATGGAGCCCAGCGCCTTCTTGTTCATCATCGGCACCACGGCGTAGGTGGCGCCGCACGACATGCTCACGAAGAGCGAGAACGCGATGTAGAAGAAGATGGCCGAGGGCAGCAGGGTCATGCGCGAGAAGCCAAACAAGAGCACACCCTCGAGCAAGAGCGTCACGAACAGCACCGAGACGCGTCCGCGCAGCCCGCGTTGCACACCGACCCGATCGCTGACAAAGCCACCGAGCGTGCGCGCGAAGATGTTCATCGAGCCGTGCAGGCCAGCCACGATGCCTGCGCCCTGCACGCTGAGCTTGAAGCTGTCGTGGAAGTAGAGCGCCGCGACGTTGTTGATGGTGAGCTCGACGCCGAAGCACGCGCCGTACGCGACGAACAGCGCCCACACCCGCGGGTCACGCATCGCGAGCAGGAAGGTGCCGCGCATGCCGGCCGAGCCCACCGGCACGCCTTGCGCGCGCAGCTGGGCGAAGTTGCCGCCCGGCGTGTCTTGGGTGACGAAGTAATAGGCGATGCCCGAGACGAAGAGCAGCGCGCCTGGCACCACCATCGCCAGCCGCCACGCCCAGTGCGCGGAGACGCCGAGGCCGAGCATGGCCGCGAGCAAGAGCGGCATCGCCATCTGCGTGATGCCACCGCCCAAGTTGCCCCAGCCCGCCGTGGTGGCGTTGGCCGTGCCCACGCAGTTGGGCGCGAACATCTGCGAGGTGTGGTACTGGGTGATGACGAACGACGCGCCGATCGCGCCGATGGCCAGGCGGAAGATCAGGAAGCTCGTGTAGTCGTGCGCGAAGCCGATGCCCATCACCGGCAGCGAGCCGAGCACCAGCAGCACGGTGTAACAGAGGCGCGGCCCGACCCGGTCGCACAGCCAACCCACCAAGAGGCGTGCCAGCACCGTGATGGCGACCGACGCGATGACAGTGTTGCCGATCTGCGCCTTGGTCAGCCCGAGCTCATCGCGGACCACTGCCATCAGCGGCGCGATGCCGAACCAGCCGAAGAAGCACAGGAAGAAGGCCAGCCAGGTCATGTGAAACGTCCGCATCGCGGGCGTGTTCAGGTCGCTGAGCCGGATTGCAACTGCCTTGGAGGGGGCTTGGGCCATGTCGGGGACGTTCTCCTGTGAAGGGCTTCGAGGAGTCGAAGCGCTTCATCTCAGAGAGCTTGGTCCGCCACGTGTTTCCTGGACTTTTCGAGCTGGCAAAAAGCAGAAGTGAAATTGCTCACAAGATTTCGCGATGGTTTCTCTGACACACGGGGTGTTTCTTGGAGGCGTCGGCGGGGGGTGGGGTGATTCCAATCGGTGAAGTGATCGGTCGGGGAGGTGGGGCTCCTGCGCGCGGCCCGGTGGGTCCGTGCTCGGAGCCCCACCTCCCCGACCTCAGGTCAGCGCTGGGTCGGGACGCAGCCGCGCGGCGAGGCGGGCGGGCAAACATCCCGCGCGCCTTTCGATGGTGGTCGCTTGCGCCGCTGGCCGTCCAGCCACGCAAGGCACCACCCGCGTCGCAATGGGCGCGCGCATGAAGGCGCGCCTTGTTCGCCGAAGGGTCGACTGCGAAACGGGCTGCGCAGCGCGTGTTGACGTGTGCTGCACAGCCCGTTTCGTCAGCTGCGTGCGGCGTGCGCTGCGCGTGGCGCCGGCGCGCTACTTGCCGATGATCATCTTCAGCAGCTTCTCGACCTTCTCGCCGTAGGGCGGCGCCATCATGGCCGCGCCGTTCCAGCGCGCCTGATAGAACACGGCCTTCTTGTGGGAGAAGGTCTCGAAGCCTTCGAAGCCGTGATAGGCGCCCATTCCGCTCGGACCCACGCCGCCAAACGGCAGGTCTTCGATTGCAAAGTGCATGACGGTCTCGTTCACGGCAGCGCCGCCCGACACCGTGCGCTCCAGCACGTTGCGCGCGCGCGCGCTGTCGAAGTCGAAGTAGTAGAGCGCCAACGGGCGCGGCCGATCGTTGACGTACTCGATGGCCTCGTCGAGCGTGCGGTAGGTGACGATGGGCAGCACCGGCCCGAAGATCTCGTCCTGCATGACGGTCATCGCGTCGTTGACGTCGAGCAGAATCGTGGGCGCGATCTTGCGCGTGTCACCTTGGAGCTGCTCGTTCTTCGGGTTGAGCTCGATCTTCTTGGCGCCGCGCGCCACGGCGTCTTGCACGTAACCGGTCAACCGCTTGTAGTGCAACTCGTTCACGACCGCGCTGTAGTCGTTGTTGTCTTTGAGCGTGGGATAGAAGCTCGTCACCGCCTGGCGCAGCGCTTCGACCAGCGCGTCGCGCTTGGACTCGGGCACCAGCAGGTAGTCGGGCGCGATGCAGGTTTGCCCTGCGTTGAACCACTTGCCCGACGCGATGCGCTGCGCGGCCTTCTCGATGGGATAGCTCTCGTGCACGATGGTCGGCGACTTGCCACCCAGCTCGAGCGTGACGGGCGTGAGGTTCTTGGCCGCCGCTTGCATCACGAAGCGACCCACGCGCGTGGAGCCCGTGTACAAGAGGTGGTCGAAGGGCAGCTCGCTGAACGCCTGCCCGACCTGCGGGCCGCCGGTGATGATGCTGACCACGTCTTCGCTGAAGCTCTGCGCGAGCAGCTCTTTCATCAGCTCCGAGGTCTTGGGCGTGAATTCCGAGGGCTTGATCATCACGCGGTTTCCAGCTGCTAGCGCAATGGCGAGCGGACCGAACGCGAGCGACACCGGGTAGTTCCACGGCGAGATCACACCGACGACGCCCAGCGGCTGGTAGTGCACCTTGGCGCTGCCCGGCTGGAAGGTCATCTGCACGTGCCGCGCCTTGGGCTTCATCCAGCCCTTGAGGTGCTTGCGGATGTGCTTGATGGCGGACACGAGCATGAAGATCTCGGCGATCTGCGTCTCGTGCACCGAGCGGCAAGAGAAGTCTTGCGAGATGGCCTGCGCGATGCGCGCTTGGTTGTCGCGCACCAGCGACAACAGCTTGTCCAGGTGCTGGACGCGCTGCTCGTAGCTCGGGTTCGGGTCGCGCCGGTAGGCGGCCTTCATGCGATCGAACACCGTTTGCAGCTCGTTGCTCGTAGCTGCTTCGGGACGTTTCGCACCGACGGGTGCCTCGATGACGCTGGCGAGTTGGGCCATTTCGAACCTCGGAGTTGGGGTGAGCGAGGTGGGAAGCATAGTACAATCGCGCACTTTGGGCAGTCGTCCGGCCTGCTTTGACGCTCGGGCCGCGGGCCGCGGGCGCCAGGGTATTTGCGGTGTGATTGCAAGTAGTTGAGGCGCCCTGCCCGGCGTGCGCGGCGGGCAGCGCCAAGTGCGTGGCGCCAACAGTCCGGCCGCGGACCGTCTACAGTGGGCCGGCGCTTGCCAAACCGCTGGGTTGTCGGCAAGAAGAGCGGGCCGTTCCCGATCAGAAAGGTTTCGCTTTCCTATGGCCATCATCGCCAGTGCCGAGCTCGTGGTCGCCGCGTCCGCGAGCGAAGCGTTTCGACGCTTCATCGACTTCTCCACCTGGGACCTGTGGATGCCGAAGGGCTTCCGGCCCATCACGGGTCCGTCGCGACCGCTGCACGAAGGCGATCACGTCAAGATGGCTCTGGGGCCTGGTCGCGGGCTGCCGAGCACGCTGCACGTGATCCGCGTGCGGCCCGACAAGGAGATCTGCTGGACCGGCGGCGTGAAGGGCGTGTTGGTCGGCGAGCACTCGTTCTTCTTCGCACCGGGCGACGACAGCGCGCACACGTGCCTGCGCTCCGAAGAGGGTTTCACGGGCCTCTTGACGCGTGGACCGCTCGCGCACTTGATCGAGCGCGAGGCCTCGAAGGCGGGCGAGCTCACGCTGCGCAGCTTCGCCAACTATCTGGCCAAGCCGCTCTAGGGGGCACGATGCGCGCGCGCCTGGCGCTTTCGCTCGCGCTGTGGTCCGCCGCCGTCAGCGGCGTGCACGCCCAGAGCTTGCGGCAAGTGGTGCGCGAGCACGTGGCACAAGACCTCGAAGGCAAACCGGCCGATACCAAAGACGGCAAGCCACAAGCCAAGCCGGGACCGAAACCCGAGCCGAAGCCACAGCCCAAGCCGGCACCTGCGGCAGAGCCCGAGCCCGCACCCGAACCCGCACCCAGCGCTGGTCTCGTGCTCTCCACCGACGCACCGGCCTATAGCGGTCCGTCGTTGCCACAGCGCGTGTTCGGGCGGCAATTCCAGATCGATCTGAAGCTCGGAGCGGGCTATCGCGGTTGGCTGCCGCAGCAATACCCGAGCGTCGCCGTCGACGCGGGCAGCTACTACGTGTGGACCATCGACCTGCGCGCGCGGATCTTGCGCTGGCTGATCTTGCGACGCGGTTACTACGAGTCGAACGCGCTGGCGGGGCCACGCACCGAGGAAGCCGCGGTGGCCACGCAGGTTGCCGACTACATCCCGAAGGTGGCGTGGGTGCTGGGCGTGCTCGGCTTTCCCATCACCGAGGTGTGGGAGCCGATCATCCGCTACGAGAGCATGGCGTTCCACACTGTCGCGCATCCGAGCACGCCGGTGTGCGTGGTGACCGAGAGCGTGGCGGGCGATCTCAGCAAGTGTCCGCGTTCGGCCGCACCGCTCGCGATGACCTCGGGCTTCGAGACTTTCGTGCTGGCGGTGCGTTACGACAAGACCAAGGACCACAGCGCGGTGATCGCCACGCACACCGGCAAAGACCCGATGCCACCCATCACCTTCGGCATCGGGCTCATGCAGTACAGGAAGCCCTACCAAGTGACGGTCGGACAGAACACGCTCAAAGACTATCTCTTCGACGGACGCTTCCGCGGCGCGGGTCTGGCGCTCGGCACCGAAGTCGGCGGCGGGCCGTATCGCCTGGGCGTGGACGTCAACGCGCAGGTGGGCCTCGGTGAAGTAAGCCTCACCAAGAGCGTGACGCTCAACTCGCTCGCACCCGAAGACTGGTTGATCGGCTACGTGCAAGGCAACGTGACGCTCAGCTACAACTTGCCCCTCACGCACTCGGCACCCACGCTCATGCTCGTGCCCTCGGCGACCGGCGGCGGCGCGAGCTTCTTCTTCTTCAAACCCAATCAAGATCAGAACGCGCAATCGGCCGACAGCACCGCGCTCAACTGGGACTTCTTGTGGTCGGTGCACGCTTCGCTCGTGCTGTCGCTGTGAGCGTTTGCAAGCGGCCCGTTTGCGGTTACCGTCAGCCCCCATTTCGCCTACGTCGCCTACGTCGCCTACGTTACAAGGAAGCGCCATGCTCGTCAGCTCCAGGTTCGTGTCTTTGGTCGCAGTGTGTGCTGCGCTCGGTTGTGCAGGTGGCTCGCAGAAGCCCGCTGCCGCGCCGTCGCCGCCAACAGCAGCAAGTGCGGGCCAGGGTGAGCCCACCGCGCGTTGCCAACACTTCGTGGACGAGCTGTGTCAGGCGCTCGGCAACGACACCGAGCCGTGCATGTCGCTGCGCAACGTGGGCGAGTGGTTGCCGGGCAAGGCGTGCGACGCCGCCTCGTCCGAGCTGCCGGCCGCACTCGCGCGCGTGCAAGAGCTACGCAAAGACTGCGAGACGCTGACCCAGCGCTTGTGTGCTGACCTCGGCAGCGAGAGCGGCAGCTGCCACGAAGTCAGCCGCGACATGCCACAGGTGCCCGCAGGACATTGCCGCGCGCTCTTGTCGCACTATCCCGAGCTACTGGCGCAGATGCGCGAGCGCGAGACGCGCAGCCAACCGATGAACGCCGAGCAGTGGGGCACGCTCTTGCAAGGTGCACCGCCCTCGGTCGGCCCTGACTCGGCCAAGGTGACCGTCGTCGAGTTCTCCGACTTCCAGTGCCCGTACTGCGGACAGGCCAGCAACACGGTCAAGCGCATCCGCGACACCTACGGCGACAAGGTGCGCGTGGTGTTTCGGCAATACCCGCTGTCGTTCCACGAGAACGCGCGCGCCGCGGCTGTCGCCTCGCTCGCGGCGCACGCGCAGGGCAAGTTCTGGGCCCTGCACGACTTGATGTTCGATCACCAAGGCGCGCTCGATCGCGCGAGCCTAGAGGGCTACGCGAAGCAAGCCGGGCTCGATTTGCCCGCGTTCAAGAAAGCGCTCGATGGCCAGAGCTTCGACGCACAGATCGACGCCGACCTCGCGCTCGGTCGCTCGGTGCACGTGGATGGCACGCCGACGATGTTCATCAACATGCGTCGCGTCGACAACCCCACCGCGTTCGACGAGGTCTCGCCGCTGATCGACGCCGCGCTGGCGGGCAAGTAAGTCCTTGTCGCAGACTCGTTTGAGTCAGCGGCCCTAGACGATGCGGCTATACGCGAGCCCGGAAACACCCGTCTGTGTGTTCGCACCTGCTGCCACTTGTGTGCGGCTGCACAAACACGCCCGGCGTTGGCCAGGCGTCTAGCGCCTACATGTCAGCTGCAATCAAGTGATCCATCGGCGCTGGTAGGTGCTTGCGCCGCGCGCGCAAAGCGCGCCAGAGTTGCGTTCGCTCAAGTCGAGTGGGTCAACAGGGGACGCAACAAGTGCACGAGGGCTCGGCAACGCTCGACTTCAGACGACTGTTCGAGAGCGCACCCGGGTCGTTCCTCGTGCTGTTGCCCGATGCACCGCGCTTCACCATCGTCGCCGTCACCGATGCGTACCTGCGCGCGACGCTGAAGGAACGCCACGCCATCGTGGGCCTCGGGCTCTTCGAAGTCTTCCCCGACAACCCCGACGATCCAGGCGCGACCGGTACGAGCAACTTGCGCGCATCGCTGATGCGCGTGATCGAGCGCCGCGCACCGGACAGCATGGCCGTGCAGAAGTACGACATCCCGCGGCCCGCCAGCGAAGGCGGCGGCTTCGAGGAGCGCTACTGGAGCCCTATCAACTCACCGGTGATGTCGCCCGCCGGAGAGCTGCTGCAGATCTTGCACCGGGTCGAAGACGTCACCGAATTCGTGCGCATGAGCCAGGCTGGCGCGCAGGCGCAAGAAACCACGGATGCGTTGCGGCGCAAGACCGAGTCGATGGAAGCGGAGATCCTGCGCCGCAGCCGCGAGCTCGACGACGCCAACAAGCGCTTGCGCACGGCCAACGTGGAGCTCGCGGAGCTCGACAAGGCAAAGACCGCGTTTTTCAGCAACATCTCGCACGAGTTCCGTACGCCGCTCACGCTCATGCTTGGGCCGCTCGAAGATGCGCTGCAAGATCGCGCGCACCTGCTGGACGGCGAGCAACGCCAGCGCATCGAGCTGGTGCACCACAACTCGCTGCGCTTGCTCAAGCTCGTGAACTCGCTCTTGGACTTCTCGCGCGTGGAAGCCGGTCGCGTACACGCGAGCTACGTGCGGATGGACGCGGCTGCGCTGACCGCCGAGCTCGCCCACATGTTCGATTCGGTGTTCGTGCGCGCGGGTGTCGCGCTGCGCATCGACTGCCGGGCCATGTCGCAGTCCGCGTACCTCGATCGGGAGATGTGGGAAAAGATCGTCTTCAACCTGATCTCCAACGCGTTCAAATTCACCTTCGAAGGTGCGGTGCAGGTGCAGACGCGTGAAGAGGCCGGCAAGCTCGTGCTCAGCGTGACGGACACGGGCACGGGCATCCCGGCGCACGAGCTGCCGCACGTGTTCGACCGTTTCCACCGCGTGGAGGGCGCGCGCGCGCGCTCGTTCGAGGGCACCGGCATCGGGCTGGCCCTGGTACGAGAGCTGGTGCGCTTGCATGGCGGCGAGGTCGGCATCGAGAGCGAGCTGGGGCGCGGCACGACCTGCACCGTCTCCATTCCGTTGGGCAAGGCACACCTACCGGCCGAGGCGCTGACTGCACCGACAGCTGCACCTGCCAGCTCGTGGCGCGGCGAGTTCTTCACGGACGAGGCCGCACGCTGGCTGCCAGCCGCGGCAGGCTCGCAAGCGGCGCGAGCCGCAAGCATCGCACCGAGCTCTGGCCACCCGGCGCAGGTGCGCGGGGCCCGCGTGCTCGTCGTGGACGACAATGCCGATCTGCGCGCCTACCTGGCGTCGCTGCTGTCACCGTTCTACGCCGTGGAGCTGGCCAGCGACGGAGCACAGGCGCTGGCGCAGGCACGCGAGCGGCCGCCCGAGCTCGTGCTGAGCGACGTCATGATGCCCAACCTCGATGGCTTCGGCCTCTTGCGCGAGCTGCGCAGCGATGCGCGAACGCGCGACATCCCGTTCATCTTGTTGTCGGCGCGCGCGGGCGAAGACAACGCCATCGAGGGCCTGCAGGCGGGCGCCGACGACTACGTGGACAAGCCCTTTGCGGCGCGCGAGCTACTGGCGCGCGTGCGCACGCACCTGGGGCTCAGCCGTGCGCGTCAGCAGTGGGCCGGCGAGCTGCAGCGCGCGAACAAGGAGCTGGAAACCTTTTCGTACTCGGTTTCGCACGACCTGCGCGCGCCGCTGCGCGCCATCGACGGTTTCAGCAAGGTGCTGCTCTCGCAGTACGGACCGGAGTTGGACGAGCAGGGCCAGCACTACCTGGAGCGCGTGCGGGCCGGCACCCAGCGCATGTCGATGCTGATCGACGATCTGCTCGATCTATCGCGCGTCAACCGCGCGCCGGTCCGTGAGCAAGCGGTCGATGTCACCGAGCTGGCCGCGCAGATCGTCGACGGCTTGCGCAAGCGAGAGCCGACACGCGCAGTCGTGACGGAGCTGGCGCCCGGACTGCGTGCGCGCGCCGACAAGCGCCTGTTGGCGCTGGCCCTTGAGAACTTGCTCGGCAACGCCTGGAAGTTCACGAGCAAGACCGAGCAGGCACGCATCAGCTTCGGCAGCCAAGCAGACGCCAGCGGGCAAGCCTTCTTCGTGCGCGACAACGGCGCCGGCTTCGACATGGCCCATGCCGAGCGTCTGTTCTCACCCTTTCATCGGCTGCACAGCGCCTCCGA
>JADGRE010000176.1 GCA_017881185.1 Pseudomonadota bacterium
GCCGAGAGCCGAAGGCTGCTCGGCTGTTATGCCACCTAAAGCTTCATGCCGGCTTTGCGCGCCTTGCGCACACGCCAGCGAACCACGCCGTAGAGTGCGAACAAGAGCGGCAGACCGAGCGTGTTGCCAAGACGGTAGGTGGTCTTCTTCTGATCCCACGCGCTCATCGCGCCCTTGCGCTCGGCGAACGCCTTGTCGGCCTTGGACTCGTCTTGCTCCTTCACGGCGTCGCGAATGACCGCCTCGGCTTCCTTCACGTTGAGCGGGATCTCGAGAGCGGGGTCTTCCACGCTCTTGGCGCGGATCTCGACCATGTCGCTGTCCTGCGCCAGCCAGTCGATCGCGTTGAGCGCGAACGCAGCTGCACCGCCGGGGACTTCGCGCTCGCCGTGTTGTGGCTCGGGCAAGAACTCGTCGCGCATGAAGTAGCCGGTGCCGAACACCAGCACGTGCACGATCTTCTCGGCTCGCTCGGGCGCCTTGATGGTGGGAGCCGCAGCCGCGCCCGCTTCCGGGGTGCTGGCTGCCACGGCGGCGAATGCCGACGGCAACTTGCCCTCGAGGGCAACGCCCACCGCATACGGGCCGTTGTAGCCCGGCACTTGCCAGCGATCGCTGGCCTTGAGATCCATCGGGGCGCCGTCGACGAGCCACGACTTCGGCGAGCTCCTGGCCAAGATGGTGCGCTTGACGTTCTTGTCGCTCTTGAGCACGTCGGTGAGCGACAGCGCCGCGGAGTAGGGCATGCCGACCTGGTCGAGCCGGAACAACACCGGGTGTTTGCTCTGGGACTCGTCGAAGGTGATGATCGGCACGGGCGGATACGGCACCGCGATGGGAATGCCGAGCGAGGTGGGCATGCGTGCGCGACCGCACTGCGCGTCTTCGACGAGCTTGCCTTCGATCTTCACGCCCCACTTCTCGAGCAGCTTGTTCAAGCCCGAGTCGATGATGCTGCCGGAAGGCGCGCCGCTGGTGGTCTCCACTTTCACGGCGCCGCCGAATACGGCGAGCGAGCCTCCGCGCATCACGTACTGGTCGATGTAGCGCAGCTCGGTCTCGCTGAACGGCTTCTCGGGTTGCACGATCAGCAGGGCCTTCAGATCCGGCGGGATCTCCTTGTCCGCCGTGACGTCTTGCACGTCGTAGGTGGGCAAGTACGCCTTGAGCGCGTTGATGTGCGGGCCGCCTTGCGGGGGCTGCTGCATCATCATGGGGTTCTGCTGCTGCGGCGCCTCGTTCTTGTCGGCGATCACGCCGATCTTCACCTTCTCGCCAGTCATCTCTTTGATGATCTGCGTGATGGCGTACTCGAGGCCGTCGGTGGAATCGATGTGGCCGATGGAGCGCGTGTCACCCAAGTAGTGGAACGCGATGCCGCGGTAGCCTTCGTGCACGCTGAAGCTGTCGGCTTCGAGCTTCTGGTCTTGCACGCGCTGCACCGAGTCTTTCTCGGCAGCCTGCTTGTCTTCGTCTTTCTCGGGGTGCACGAAGCGCAGGCTGAGCTTGCCGTGCGAGGCGTCTTTGTACTCCATGAGCAAGTCGCGCACGTAACGCTCGGTGGCGTTGTGCGGCGGCGGCAGATCGGGGCTGAAGTACGCCACGATCTCCATGCGGTCCTTGAGCGTGCTGGCCAGGTGCAGCGAGCCCTTGGACAGCGAGAACAGCTCGCGCTTGGTGGTGTCCATGCGCAGATGCAGGAACACGCCCAGCACGTTGATCAACACGAGACTGCCGGCGACGATCAGCAGGAACGCTGCGGACTCGCTGGCGGCGCGCGCTTGTTGCTTCTTGCTCATGATCAGCTCCAGCGCCGGCTCTCGAGCGACCGGAACGCCAGCGCGAGGCTGAAGCCGATGATCGAGAGGAAGTAGAAGGCGTCACGCGTGTCGATCACGCCGCGCGCCATGTCTTGGAAGTGATAGTCGAACGACAGCCACTCGACGACCGAGGCCGCGCCTTGCGGAATGAACGGCAGGAAGCGGCTGATGATCCAGAACGCGAAGCAGATGATGCCACTGGTGAAGAAGGCGATCAGCTGGTTGTCGGTCCAGCTCGAGGCGAGCACGCCGACGGCGAGCATCGCGCCGCCTTCGAGCAAGAGCGCGAGGTAACCGGTGAGCACCGGGCCCCAGTCGAGGTTGCCCAACGTGGAGACGCTCAGCGGGTAGGCCAGCGTGCACGCGAGCAGCACGGCGAGCAGGCCGAGCGCGGCGAGGTACTTGCCGATCACCACCTCGGAGTCTCTCACTGGCATGGTCAGCAAGATTTCGATCGTGCCCGTGCGCTTTTCCTCGGCGAGCAGACCCATGGTGAGCGCTGGTGCCGTGGGCAACAGCAACACCGACATGAGGTCGTACATGCCGCGTACCGAAGCGCGGTTGATCAAGAAGAATGGGTTCCAGAAAAAGAAGCCCATCAGGGTGAGAAACAGACAGACGACGATGTACGCCGCCGGGCTGTTGAAGTAGCCGCGAAACTCGCGTTTCGCGATCGTGAGCGTGCGTTGCATGGTGGTTACGCTCCTTGGTGAGCCGTCGTGAAGGGTGCGTCGGAAGTGGAGTGGAGAGTTGGCGCGTGCAGGTGGCGCGCTGGGTGTTCAGCTGCTGGCGTTCTATATCAGCTGGCGGCGTTCCATATCAGCTGGCGGCGCCTTCTGTAGCGCCCTCGCCCGTGGTGAGCTCGCGGAACACTTGTTCGAGGTTCTGGCCTTCGCGGCGCAGGCCGACCAGCGTGTAGCTCTTGTCGACCGCGAGCTTGAAGGCTGCCGGTCGCAGGTCGTCGTCGCCCTTGGGCAAGATCTCGAAGCTGAGCTCGGCCTCGCTGCCCGAGTCGATTGCGCGCACGCGGTCCACGCCGGCGATGCCCGCGAACGCGGCCTCGCACTGTTTGGCGAAGCCTTCGCTGCCTTGCTTCTGCACGGTCACGACGCAGCGACTTTTGCCAGCACGGTCGCGCAGACCGTCCGGCGTGTCGTCCGCCACGATGCGGCCCTTGGAGATGATCAGCACGCGGTTACACGCCACCTGCACCTCGGCGAGGTTGTGCGTGGACAGGATAACGGTGCGTTGTCGACCGATGTCCTTGATGAGGTCGCGGATCTCGACGGCCTGGTTCGGGTCGAGGCCGCTCATGGGCTCATCGAGGATCAAGATGGGCGGCTCGTGCACCAGCGCCTGCGCCAGACCCACGCGCTGCTTGTAGCCTTTCGAGAGCGTACGCACTTCCTTGCTGATCACGTCGCCGAGCCCGGTCTCTTCGACCACCACCTTCACGCGCTTGCGCACGTCTTCGCCGACGATGCCGCGCATCTCCGCCACGAACTCCAGGTACTCGAGCACGAGCATGTCGTGGTAGAGCGCCGTGCTCTCGGGCAGGTAGCCGATGGCGCTGCGCACGCCGAGCGAGTCGGTGACGATGTCGCAGCCGTTCACCTTGGCGCTGCCCTCGGTGGGCGAGGTGAAGCAGGTGAGAATCTTCATGGTCGTGGACTTGCCGGCACCGTTGGGGCCGAGGAAGCCGAGCACCTCGCCCTGGCGCACCTGCATGCTCACCTTGTCGAGCGCCAAGACGCCGTCGTAGCGCTTGCTCAGGCCGTCGGCTTCAATCATCACGTCGTTCATCGAAAATCCTCGCTTGCCAGCAGTCACCCGCGTGGCGGCGCTGCCCGCATTCCGTCGTACGCCGTCCAACCCGCCTGCAACGCGGCTGTGACAGTCGCGGCCGGCATCCTAGCCACACGCCCTGGTCAGTCAAGGTAGGCGCGTTTCGGGCGTTAACCTGGGCGCGGTGGCTTTATTCCACGGCCAAGCCCGGCTCGGTGGCCTGGGCGCGCTGATCGGGCCAGTGGTTCAGCTCACCGGAGGTAGGTCCAATCCACCTCGGGTTTGCGTTCCAGGTGCACGTGGTTCTGGTGCGCCTTGTCGTGGTGCGGCGTGATGATGACCTGGAAGAGCTTTTCGTCGACCGCTTCGCAGGTCAGCCCGCGCAAGAGGCGCGAGCCGCTCGCTTCGTCCGGGCGCATCGGGCAGGGCGCGTCGCCGTGTGCGCGGCCTTCCCAGTCGCTCAGCACGTCGAGCACTTCGCCGTCGTCGAGTGTGAAGCGTGCGGCGTCGATTGCCAGACCGTGGGCGTGGCCACTCACGCGCCCGTCGCTCGCCACGTGCGCGCCAGGGCGATACATGGAGTAGTGCTCGACGCGCTTCACGCCGGCGCGGCGCAGATCGGCAGCCCAATCGCGCAGCGCCAGGGCCAGTCTGCAGTCGAGGATGGCATGCGTGGCGCTGTGGTCGTTGACGACGAACTCGACGCCGCCGATCGGACCGAGCAGGCGCAAAGGCAACTTCACGCCGGGCGCCTGCTCCGGGTCGACGCGCTCGAACGGGATCTCCGCCTGCTCCAGCGCTTCGAAGCAGTCGCTCGGCTCGGGCTCCGGGGGTGGTCCGGGCACGTAGCCCTGGTCGTCGCCGGACGGCGCGAGCACCGACGCGTGGGCCTCAGGCGCGCGCGCCGTGTGCGTGCGGCCGGGCTGGCTTGCGGAGGCACGCCGCTCATGGCGGCTGTGTCGCGCGAAGCCCGCGCTGGCCGGGTTACGGCTCTCGGTGTGCAGGATCGGAAATGCGCAGCCGCTCAGCAGCGCAAAGCAGCCCAGCCGCAGCGCAACATGGTTGGTCCGCCACACCCCATGGGGATGCGCCAGGAGCCACGATTCGTCAAAAAAACTGCGTTACTGCGCTTCGAGGTTGGTGAGCACGAACTGCATGCGCAGACCGGTCAGCGAGCTGAGCTCGGCCACGGCGCGGCCACCGCTGAGCTTGGCGCGCTCGTACTGCCACTTGGTGCGGGTGCTGTCTTCGGCGCCGACCACTTCGCCTTCCGAGACCTCGTAGGCAATGGCTACGTCGCCCCAGCCTTGCGGGTAGGCAGCCAGCGGGATGGACACGTTGATCGTGCGACCTTCGGGTGCGTTGACCTCGGGTGCGCAGATGAAGATCGGGCCCACGGCCTTCTCGCTCTCTTTGTTCCTGAAGGCGGAGCTCTTGCCGGCGAGCTTGAGCACGAAGTCTTCACCGTCGCTGACGGCACCGGGTGGGATCTCGATGCGTGGTCCAGCGGTCAGCTCGAGCGAGCCACCGGGCGGTCCGATGCGGGCCGACACCGTGTCGCCGCCCGTCTTGTTGATGACCGTGTTTGGAATACCGTCGCCGCCCGTTTCACCGTTGGTCGGACCCGTCGCGGGGCCATGGGTTTCTGCTGCCCCGCCCGCGCAACCGCCGAAGGTGAAGCCGACCAGACCGACGGCGAGGCTCAACCACTGCCAGCTTGCTTTGCTCATGACGATCTCCTCGCACGGCACTCGTGACAAAACGGCGAGCCAGCGGTGGCGCGCGGTGCTGGCGGCAGCATAGGAGGGTCGCTTGCAAATGACTAGAGCGCGTTGTGCTGCTGCCGCGCTTAGCAGCCTGCGAAGTCGGTGGCTTGGGCTACGCTAAGCAGATGCCCTCGCGGATTGCAGCCTGGCTCGACCGACCGCGGATGCGGTCTGCGCGCGGCGTGCTGGCCCGCATCGCAGACCTGTTCCCGTGGACGCCGCTCGGGCTCGCGCTCGCGGCCGGCGCGTACGTGGCGTTGCGCGGCTTCGCCTACGCACAGCTCGACCTGGTGTGGCTCGTCACGGGCTACGCGGCGCTCGGCCTGTGCGTGCTGTCGCCGCTGTTCGTGCTGCCCTGTGCGCTGTGGTTGCGCTTGCGGCTGCGCGCGACGCCAGGCGACCACGCTGCGCTGCGGCTCGAGACCGGGCAGGCGGCGCGCACCGGCTTTGCGTTACCGGCACTGCTCTGGGTGCCGCTTCTGCAAGTGCGCTGGCATTGGCTTGCCCCAGCGCAAGCGCAGGTGGAGCGTGAGCGCGAGCGTGGGTCGTATCTGGAGCGCGTGCAGCTGTCGGAACGCGGACAGCACGAGCGTGTGGTGCGACGGGTGATCGTCGAAGATCCGTTCGGGTTGGCGCGGGTGGCGTTTCGGTTCGCCCAGCCGCGGCCCGTGCGCGTGATGCCACGCATCGGTGGCCTGCGGCACTTGCCGTCGTTGTCGTCGCTCGCCGCGGGCAGCGACCTGCCGCACCCTATGGGGCTCGCCGAGGGCGACCGTCTCGAGCTTCAGCGCTACACGCCCGGCGACCCGGCGCGCTTCATTCACTGGCGCGTGTTCGCGCGTACCAGGCGCTTGATGGTGCGAAAGCCCGAGCGTGCGTTGGCAGTGGCCAAACGCTGTGCGGCCTTCTTCATCGCAGGCACGGCCGATGACGCCAGCGCAGCGCTCGTGCGGCTGTCGCTCGAACGCAAGCTGCTCGGAGACGACTGGGTGTTCGGGACGGATCTGGCGCCCGCGGGTGTGTCGCGGGTCGACGACGCGTTGCAGCTGCTCATCGATTCCGTGCACGCGCGGCCGCAGGCTGGTCGTGGTCTGTCGGCGTTCGTGGGCCAGGTCGACAAGCAGGGGCCCGCCAGCTTGATCGTGTTCGCGCCACCGTGTCCGGGCCCGTGGACCGACGCCGTGGTGAGCCTCGCTCGCCGCCGTCAGCTGCGGGTGGCGATTGGCGTGGACGGCGTGGCCCGGGCGTCGCAGCGCTCGCTCTTGTCACGCCTCTTGACGCTGCGTGGCGCCAGCCCTGAGGTGAGCGCCGACGCACTCGAGCGCGTGGTGCACACACTGGGTCGCGCTGGTGTAGTGGTGAGCGTGGTCGATCGTGCGACCGGTCGCGCGCTGTCGCCCACCGCGCAGCGCGCGTTGCAGGTGACCGCAAACGCCGGCTCGCAGGCCGTGGTCGCCGCAGGGAGTCGCTCGTGAACGGTGTTGCCATCGACGCGGCCCCGGCGCGCCTGGGCTTGGGAGGCGTCCTGGCGCCGCTCATCTACGCGGCCGCCACCTTCGCGTGCTTCTATCCGCTCGCCGAGAGCGATGTTGCCCTCAGCGCCGCTTGTGCCGCTGCCGCGGGCGCAGCGCTCGGCCCTGCGGCGGCGCGCTCGCGCCTGCGCACGCCGGTGCTCTTCGGACTCGCCGGCTTTGCGGTTGCGTGCTGCATGCTGCTGCACCGGCTCATGCTCGACTCGCCGCGGCTCTCGCACGCGCTCGGGCCGGCCACGGCACTCTTGTGCGCGAATCTCGTGGGAGCGGCGCTGGCGAGCGGCTTCTTCTCGCTCGGCTTGCGCGCACTCGTGTCGCGGCGGCGCTTGTTCGCGCTCTTCGAGGTCTTGCTCGTGGGGTTGGCGTTCGCGCAGCTGGTGGTGGGGCATCGCTTCGGCGCCATCAACCGACCGTTCGTGCTGGCCGATTCGATCATCGCAGCAGGTGGCGACCCCACGGTCGCGTTGCTCGGCATCGGCGCGGTCGCTGCGGTGCTGGTGATCACGCTGCTGCTCGAGGAGCGCTCGGTGTGGCGCTCGCTCTTGCACCTGTCGCTCGCGCTGCTCCTGTTGTCGCTCGTGCTCACTTCCACGCGCATGCTCGGCTTGCCAGGGCCGCCAGCGGGCGCAACTGGGCTTGGCTTGCGCCCCGACGAGAAGCCCGCGCAGGCGGACAAGGAGCAGCGCGGCCAGCGTCAGAAGCGCGATGGCCAGAGCGACAACGAGCGCCTCGAGTTTCGCGACAACTACGACAGTCAGGGCAGGCAAGTGCCGCTCGCCGTGGTGCTCTTGCACGACGACTACTCGCCGCCGACGGGCCTCTACTACTTCCGGCAGACCGCGTTCAGCCAATACAACGGCAAGCGCATGGTGGGTGCGACGCGCGCGGGCGTGGATGGCGACGTGGCGCCCGCGTTCGTGAGTCAGAAGACGCAGCTGGGCAAGGTGCCCAACGCCATGCACGACCGCGCCGAGCTCGACACCACGGTGGCCTTGCTCGCCGAGCACACGCGGCCGTTCGCGCTCGAATCGGCCGAGAGCATCGAGCCGCTGCAGAACCCCGATGCCAGTCGCTTTCGTCGCGTGTACCGCGTGCAGTCGGCGGCGCTCACCACCAGTCCCCAGGGTCTGCTCGGGCGCGACGTCGGCGACCCGAGCTGGAGCCCCGAGGTGCTCGCCCACTACACTGCGGCGCCGACCGACCCGCGCTACGCGAAGCTCGCGCAGGAGATCGTCGGCAGCATTCACGAGAACCTGCGCGAGGACCGCGTGGCGCGCGCGCTGGCCGTATCGGTGTGGCTCAGCCGCGAGGGCACCTACAGCTTGAAGAGTGGTCACGGTCACGCCGACGACCCGACTGCAGACTTTCTGTTCGGCGACCGCACCGGCTATTGCGTGCACTTCGCGCACGCGGCCGTGTACCTGATGCGCGAGCTCGGCATTCCGGCGCGTGTGGGTGCAGGTTACGTGGTCGATGAAGCGGCGCGGCAAGGTGGCTCGTCGATTCTGATCACGGGCGCGAACTCCCACGCTTGGCCGGAGTTCTATGTGGACGGCGTGGGCTGGGTCGTGGACGACGTCTCGCCTGCGCACTCGCTCGACCCACCGCCGCCACCACCCGACCCGGATCTGCAACACTTGCTCGGCGAGATGGCGCGCGGTTTCAAGCCGTTGCCGCAGAGCGAGGAGCGCCCGCTCGAGCCGCTGCTCCACGCGGCGCGGCAGCTGCGCGAGCTGCTGGCGCGTGGTGTGCTGCTGGCGCTCGTGTTCGCGGCGCTATTCATGTACGTGGTCAAGCTATGGCGTTGGTTTGCGCCGGCGTTCGCGAGCCAGGCCTTGTCGCGCGTCGCCTACCGAGCGGAGCTCGATCGCTTGTCGCAGGTCGCGGTGCGCAGACGTTACGGTGAGACGCGGGAAGGCTTTGCGCAGCGCGCCGCGCAGACCACGCCTTCGTTCGTGCAGCTCACCCACCGCCATCTGGGGGTTGCGTTCGGCTCTGCGGCGGCCATCGATGCACAGGAGCTGCGCGCGCTGCGTCGCGCGGTCGCCAGTGAGGTGCGCGGTCGCGTAGTCTGGTGGCGCAGGTGGCTCGGGGCGCTCACGCCTTGGTCGTGGCTTCTTTCACGCTGACGCGGGATGATGTCGGAGGACAAAGCAATGGACATGCAGACGACAGGCGCCAGCGACCCGAGTAGCAGTGGCGCACAGCTCGCACACGCACGACAGGTGCTGCAGACCCTCACGCAGCGCGCGCGCGCTGTCATCGTGGGCCGCGACGAGGTCATCGAGCTCGTGCTGATCGCGCTCGTGGCCGATGGTCACGTGCTGCTCGAAGACTATCCCGGCTCCGGCAAGACCACGCTGGCGCGTTGCCTCGGTGACTCGCTGCACACCGGCGAGGGCGCCGCGCACATCGCCGCGTTCCGGCGCATTCAGTTCACGCCCGATCTGTTGCCCAGTGACGTCACCGGCAGCAGCATCTTCGAGCTGGACAAGAACCGCTTCAGCTTCCGGCCGGGGCCGATCTTCGCGCACATCGTGCTGGCCGACGAAATCAACCGCACCTCGCCCAAGGTGCAGGCCGCCATGCTCGAGGCCATGGCGGAGAAGCAAGTCACCGTCGACAACGACACGCACAAGCTCGACGAGCTGTTCTTCGTCATCGCCACGCAGAACCCGCTCGACGTGATAGGCACTTATCCGCTGCCCACGCCGCAGCTCGATCGTTTTCTGTTCAAGATCGAGATGAAGCACATCGCCCGCGACGCGGAGCTGCAGGTGCTGGCGCAGTACCCCAAGCCGAGCCTGCAGATGAGCGAAGGTCTGCAGCGCGTGTCGCGCGACGAGTTGCTGGCAGCGCGCCGCGCCGTGCGCACGGGTGTGCACGTGGCACCGGCCATCCGCGAAGCGCTGGTCGATGTGGCGCGCGCGCTGCGTGCCGACGAGCAGGTGCTGCAAGGCGCCTCCACGCGCAGCCTCGTGTTGATGTTGCCCGCGCTGCAAGCGCGCGCGCTGCTGCATGGCCGCGACTTCGTGGCGCCCGAAGACGTCGCGGCCCTGGCCGTGCACGTGTTCTCGCATCGCCTCGAGTGCGCACCAGGCGCAGCCGACAAGCGCGAGGTCATCGAGCGGGCGCTGCGCCCGAGCCTCGAGCAACTGGCGAGGCTGAGCCTGTCGCGATGACGCGGTGCTTGCCGGCCGCGCTGGGCTGCGCGCTGCTGCTGCTGCTGACGGCGGCGGCGCCTGCACGGGCACAGCTTGCGCTCGATCCGCTGGAGAGCGAGCCGTCGGGCTTCGAGGGCACGGCGAACGAGCGCGAGGCCTGGCTGCTCGCCGAAGCCGGCCGTCACATCAAGGCCCGCGAGCTGGCCGAGCAGATCCTGCACAAGAACTCCAGCTCGTTCGTGGCGCATCTGGTCATCGGATACGTCAACCACTATGCCGAGGCCGACTTCCCGCGCGCGCTCTACCATCTGGAGCGGGCGCTCACGCTCTACGAGCAGCGTTTCGGGCCCGCGCCGGACCCGCACAAGCCCTGGCGCTGGCACGCCACACTGCTGAAGGAGCTTGCGAACGTGCACGGCACGCTCGAGCACTACTCCGAGCGCTTGGCCTTCATCGCGCGCTTCAACCTGCTGTACGAGCCCGACATGGTCGCCGACCGCGCCTGGCCGCTGATGAAGCTCGGTCGCTACAAAGAAGCGCGCCAGGCCGCGAGCCTGGGCCTCGACGTGCAAGACCGGCCGTCGCAGCGTGCCATCGCGCTCAACGCGCTGTGTGCGATCGAGTTCGAGGCCGGTAACGACGGTGCGAGCTACGAGGCGTGCAAGCGCGCGGTCGACGAGGCCCGCGGCAACGGCATGGATCTATCGGCCGTGGACCTCACCAACTTCGCCGAATCCTCGCGCTCGCTCTTCAAGCTCGACGAGGCCGAGCGCGTGGGGCTCGAGGCCACCGAGGCAGAGCTCTCGTGGTACGGCAATCCGTGGATGGAGCTGGCGGAGCTCTACACGCGCGAAGGCCGCTTCGGCGAGGCCTGGTCGGCGCTCAAGCGCATCGCGCAGTACCGTGCGCTGCGCCCGCCCCACGTGCGTGACGCCGATCGCAACGAGACGCGCCGTGCGATTGCCGCGTTCCTGCTGGTGGTGTCACACGCGCAAGAGGCGCTGGCGGTCACCGAACGTGCGCTGGTGCTGCCCGATCGTCGCTCGCACAACTCGCGCGATCCTGCGCAGGATGGCATCGTGGTGGCGCTGCTCGATCGTCGTGCCAAGTTGCTGCTCTCCGAAGAGCGCATGGAGCAGGCCGCGAGTGTGCCGTTCTACCGCAAGCCGGCGATCTGGTTGCAGGCGCTGTCGCTGCGCTTGCGCTCGTGGTCGTCTGCGGCGGTCGTGGAACGGCTGTGTCGCGATGACAAGCGCTTGACGGGGTTGTTCCGCATCGGCACGGCGGCTTCCGCAATTTTGCCGCCGTGGTTGGCAGGTGACTTGACCGACGTGCTCGGCGCCGGCGTGGTACAAGAAGCGCTGTCGCGTGCGCGTGCGCGCGACAAGCGACCGGGTGCCGACGCGTACTACGACGCGTTCGCGGCAGAGGTCGCTTGGCGCATGGGTGACGACGCGCAGGCGCTGACCCTCGCCAATCGCGCGCTGACGGGGCTCGCACCCGGTGAGCTTCTGCTGCGCGCACGCACGCTGGCGTTCGCGGCCGATGCAGCGCGACGCAGCGGCCAACCCGCGCTGGCGCTGCGTCGGTACGAAGACGCGTTCCAGGCGGACCCGGGCGTGTTCCGGCGCCTTGGCTTGCCGATCGCGGTGCACATCGAAGCCGGCGGCGGCGAAGTGGCCGAGCGTGTCGCCAGCATGCTGGCGGGGTCGCCGCGTCTTTCGTCTGCGGACACGGGTTTCCACCTGCGCATCGTCGCCGATCGAGTGTCGGGCAGCGCGTGTCTGGTGGGCCACGATGAAAGCGCGATCGCGTGTGGCCGCGCGAGTGCCTTGGCGCGCGACGACGCGCAGGCGCTGGCCGCGCGCATTGCGGCAGACTTTCACGCCAAGGTGTTCGCGCCGCGCGTGGACATGACGCAGAGCGACATCAACTCGCTCGACGGCACCAACTTGGTCAAGGATGACGCG
>JADGRE010000360.1 GCA_017881185.1 Pseudomonadota bacterium
TCGCGCGTCACGCTGCGCTCGCCGTCTGGCAGTGCGGGTGCATCGATACCGAGGAAGAGCGTGCGGTGCAGGTCGAGCAAGATGAAGCGCGGCGGAAACGGCAGCTCCTGGTCGACGTAGCGTGTGAAGGTGACGTGCTGACCCACCTGCTCCAGCAGAAACGCCCGCGTGCCGAAGGGCGTGAGCGCGAGCATCTGCAAGCGACCGTGTGCGGTCTCGACCACGGCGGTGAAGCTCAGCTCGTGGCCCTGGAAATTGGCGGTGACGCGTTGATGCAGGAACAAGCCGTCGGGCAGGCTCTCGCTGCTGCGCAGCGCACCGGGATAGCTGCCCTCCGCGATGCGCGGGCCGCGCGGGTGGCCGGCGAGGCAACCGCAAAGCGCCAGCGCGCCCAGCAGCGCTGCGACGCTGCGAAAGCTGGTCTTGCGTGTCGCGCTGTGTCTCATGCGCCACGCTCGCTGGGTTTGGGCGCAGGCTCGCGCCACAAGAGTCCCATCGGCGAGAGTACGAGCGACAGCAGCGTGCCCAGGCCCAGCACCTGCCCGAGCGCGCACACGGCGGGCACGGCCGACAACGCCAAGAGCCCGAACGACAACACGGTGGTGATGCAGGCGACCACCACGCTCAGCGCAGTGGAACCCAGCTCGTGGTCGTACTCGGCGGCTTCCACCAGGAACACGCCGTAGTCCACGCCGAGACCGAGCACCAGCAGCGTGGCGATCACGTGCAACAGATTCAGCTCCACGTTGCACAGCGCCAGCACGCACAGCGTGGCCACTGCCGCCGCCACCGCGGGCACCACCGCCGCCAGCGTGGGGCGCAGCCTGCGGTAGCGCACGAACACGATCAAGCACACGACCAAGAGGCCTGCAACGAGAAGTTGCATGGTACGCTCGCGGTAGAAGCGATAGAGCTCATCGAGGAACTGACGTTGGTCGAAGAAGTGCACGCCCGGCAAGCCACCCAGCCGCGCGACCAAGCGCTTGGGGTTGCTCACGCCGCGCAGCAAGGTGACCACCGCCTTGCGCTCGCCGAGATCCACCACGAAGCCCTGCGCCAGCTCGCGCAGGGGCGTGGTATTGAGCGCGGCGAAGCTGAGCGCCGGCACGCTGGGCGCGTCGAAGAAGCTACTGTGCTCGAACGCGCTGCGCTCGAAGCCCTCGTGCTCCAGCGCGCGCAGCAAGCGCTCGCGTGCGTCGGGTACTGCTGCCAGGGCCAAGCGGTTGCGGGTCTGCAGCGCCTGCGACGGCAAGAGCGAATGCAACGATTTGAACGCGCTGAGCTCGCCGGCGTTCGCCGCCTCGCTCAAGCGCTCGGCAGCAGCGTCGTTGTGCACGAGCGCCTCCTCGAGATCGCGACCCACAGCCACCACGAAGCGGCTTGCATCGAACGAGCCGACCACCTGGCGCAACGCTTGATCCTCGCGCATCAGATCGGCGGGCGCTGGCACCAGGCGATCCATGCGGTCGACGAAGCGCAGCCGCATCGCGCCGAGCGCGATGGTCACGCCGAGCGCGGCGAGCACCACGTACGGCACCGCGCGTTGCGCCAGAAACCAGCGCATGAACCGCCCCATCTGCACGGCCGAGCTACGCTGCAGCCAGGTGGTGTGGCCGGAAGCCAGCATGTAGTGCGGCACGATGATCAGCGTGGTGAGCAGCGCGACCCCGATGCCGATCGCCGAGAATGCAGCCAGCTCGCGCACGCCGGGCAACGATGTCCACGCCAGCCCCGAGATGCCCGCGATCGTGGTCAACGCACCCACGCTGAGCGCAGCCGTGACGTGGCGCAACGAACCGAACGGGCTCTGTCCCGGCGCCGACAGCGCATGGTGATTGAGCAGGTGCACCGGATAGTCTTCACACACGCCGATGATGCTCGCGCCGAACGCCAGCGTGAGCCCGTGCAGCGGACCAAACCACGCGATGCACACGGTCGTGGCCGCGAGCAAGCCCACCACGATCGGCAAGAGGCCCAAGAGCAGGCTGCGTAGATCGCCGAAGAACAAAATGAACACCAGCATCACGGCGACGGTGGAGATCACCGAGATGCGCGTGATGTCTGCCTGAATGTCGTGCTCGGCGCGAATGGCAAAGCGCCCGACACCGCTCACGCTCATGCGCAGAGCCGCACCGAGCGCACGCTGCTGCTTGGCAAACGCCTGCTCGATGGCCGCGAAGGCCGCGCGCTGCGCTGGCGTGTCGAAGGCCGAGGCGCGCGTGGCAGCGAAGACGATGGCTTGCTTGCCATCGGCGGTCATGAACACGCCGTCCTGCGTGGCGAGCCCCGGGCTGCGCATGGCATCGAGGCGCGCGAGCAAGCCCGGAAACACGAGCAGCGGGTCGTCGGTGGCGAGCTGGCGCACGAAGCTGCCGGTCGGCTTGCCCAGCTCGCTGCGCAGCGCGTGCGCCGCAGCGGCGAGACCGCTATCGGAGAACAGCGCTGGGATCTCCTGCTCGGGCCGATCGCGCAGCAGGTACGCGCGACGCGGGAAGTACAGCTCGTAGACCTCTTTCGGCGCCGATTGCGGCACCGCGTTGCGCACGCTTTCGAAGCGCGCGTCTTGGGTCAGCTGCGCACACAGCCCAACGCTAGCGTCGCGCAACGACGCCGGCTGCGCACCCGACAACGCGATCACGATGCTGCGTGTCAGGCGCGAGCTCGCCATGTGTCGCGAGACCTCGGCGAGCAACCGCCCTTCCCCGCTCGGCAGAAAATGCGTGATGGCATTGGTCACGCGCAGCTGCCGCGCGCAGTACAGTGACGCCGGGACCATCGCCGCCAGCAAGAGCGCGCCGACGAGCCACGGGCGAGCACGCGGATCGCGAGGGCTAGCGGCGCGCTGGGGTTCGACGGGCACGGGCGGCTGCATATCACACGTTGCAGTCGGCCACACGCGGCACAGGCCGCGTCAACCCCTCAGCCGCACACGTTCTTGCAAGCGTTGTCCAAGCAGACTGGGTAGCTCGTACCCGCACAATCCGTCGTGCTGCCACACACGGGGAAGCAGCCGTGCTCGACGATCTCGCAATTGTCGACCGGCCCACAGGCCGCGCAACCCATGCTCGCTTTGAGGCTCGGGGGGCAAGGCTCGGGACAAGCGATCTTCGTGCACGCCAGCTGCCCAGCCTGGCAACTGCACTGGTTGCAGCTGTGCGGGTCCTTGATGCCGCTTGCGCCCGACGGGTAGACAGCGTCGCCCACCTTGCACGCTGCAGGCCGTGACGCGCCTGCGTCGGGGCGGCGAACGCATGCCAGCAAACACGCGAGCGGCGTCTCGAAGTTGTTGGCGTTGCCGCCGCAGCCGCCGTAGACGAACTTCTCGCAGGCGCCAGTCTTCGGGTTGAAGGCGTAGCGCGGAAAGTTGGCCTTGCAGTTGCCCGGCATGGGTGGCAGCTGACAGCTGTCGGGGACAGAGGCATCGTGCACCGCTGCGTCGTGCACCGCTGCGTCGTGC
>JADGRE010000361.1 GCA_017881185.1 Pseudomonadota bacterium
GCTGTCGGCTGCGGAAGCAGCAAGTCTGGCGGTGGCGGCAGTGTGCAGCTCAGCGTTTCGGGCGAGGTGTTGGCGCTCGGCGGCTACGCCTTCCCACCCACGAGCGACGGCGACCCGGCGTTCGTGGATGGCTGGGAGGTGAAGTTCGACGAGCTGCTGGTCACGCTCGACCACGTCACGCTCTCGGAGAACCCGGACAAGTCCGCCACCGATCAGTCTCAGACCGATGGCGCCGTGGCACGCGTGGACGGACCGTGGGCGGCGGATCTGCACCAGGGCGGGCCGCTGCCGGGCAAGGGCGGCAGCGGCGAGCAAGCGTTGCCGATCGCGACCATCGACAACCAGAACCTCAACGGCGGGGCGGACTTCGACGACACCAAGCGCTACGCGTTCGGCTTCGACATCGTTGCGGCCACCGACAAGGCCAAACAGCTGAACCTGGATGCGACCGCTCGCAAAGACTACGCCCAGATGGTGAAGAACGGCTGGGCCGTGCTGTACGTCGGCACCGCGACGTGGAAGGGCGGCAGTGGCTGCAGCTCGAGCGCCAAAGGCTACGACTTCGGCAAGCTGCCGCAGGTCGTGAAGTTCAGGTTGGGCTTCAAGTCACCGACCGCGTACGTCAATTGCCAGAATCCAGACAACGACCCAGCCCATGCGCTCGGCTCCGAGGAGCACCAGCGTGGCATTCAGATCAAGGCGAACACCCTGACGATCGCGCAGGCCACCGTGCACACCGATCACCCGTTTTGGCAGAGCTTCGAGCACGACACCCCAGCGCACTTCGATCAGCTCGCGGCGCTTGCCAAGAACGTGGGCGGCGAGTGGACGGTGACGCTCGATGACCTGAAAGGCACGGACTACACGGCATTCAAGGACGCTGCTGGCAAGGACCTGCCGTGGCGTTCGTGCTTGCCTTCGTTCACGCCGCCCGACCAGGCGCCGGCCATGCACTTCGATTCGCTGGGTATCCCCTACGACCCGAGCGGCAAGCCGAGCGAGGTCATGCGCGACTACCTCGACTTCATGACCTATGACCAGAGCACCCAGGGCCACCTGAACTCCGATGGCCTATGCTTCGTGAAGCGCAACTATCCGTCGCCGCCGTGAGCGGCGGCAACAGATGCCGTGTCAGTCACCCGGCGCTGCGGCGCGCGTAGCGCCACCACCAAGCAGTTACCGCACAGCGCCAGCAGCATCAAGAGAGCGCCTTCGAGGTTCAGCGCGAACGGCGTCTTGTCGAACCACAAGTCGTGGTTGCGCGGCGTCGGATCGGGGCGCGGCGTGAACCTGTTCACTGCGAGCGTCTCCCACGGGTACCACGAGTGCCTGTTCCATTTCTCTTCCGAGAAGTAGCGCTGCACGAGCCAGAGTTGGCCCGCGATGGGGCTCAGCTCCGGCACGAAGTGCGTGAGCAAGAGGTCGTCGCGTACCTCGAAGGCGTTGCGCGCGCCCAGAGCCGCCACGTTCTTGGGCTCGGTCTCTTGCAAGTACAAGGTGGTCGAGATGATCACCGACGACAGCTGCACCACGAAGCCCGCCGCCGCCAGCAGCACGAATGCAGCGCGCGGGATGCCGCGGCGCTGCAGCGCGATGAGGGCCGGGACGCACGCCAGAGGCACGACCGGCGTGAGCAAGCGCGGGCCCCAGCCCCAGTCGCCGCTCCAGTCCCACCACTTCGCCGCCGTCAGCAGCATGAACAGACACGGAATCGCCAAGAGCCACAGCTCGCGCCGGCGCTGCCGCCACAAGCTCGGCACGCCGTAGGCGGCGCTGATCAGCACCGGGGCGTACAGAAACACACTCTTGCCCGAGCTGAAGAGCAGGCCGTGCAGACCCGACCACAGCGGCACGTTGAAGCCCATGCTGGCGTCGCGCTCTGCGCCGTAGCCTTGACTGAGCACGTTGCCATAGCGCAGGTAGCTGTAGCATGCAGCGGCAGCGACCCACGGCAAGAAGCCCAGCGCCGCGCACGCGAAGCCGATGAGGCGGGTCTTGTTCCAGCGCTCGTGCAGCTGATCCACCAGCACCGCGAGCGGGAGCACCAAGAGCAGGATCTTGGTGTTCATGCACATGCCCAGCAGCATGCCGCCCAGGAAGAAGCTGAGGCGGCGGTTGGCATCACGTGCGCGCAGCCAGACGACCAGCGTCCAGACCGTGAGCATGGCCTGCAGGGCTTCGCTGTACAGGCTGCGACCGGCCGACCAGATGGGCGTGGTGAACACGCACGCGAGGGCCAAGAGCGCGGCATGCGCAGGTGCCGCGCCGAAGGCCATCGCGAGCTGCATCATTCCGACCGCCAGCGTGGCCACCACCACGTGCGGCACGATGCCCACAGCGAAGCCCTGCAACGCTGCGTTGGCGGGAGCCAGCTTGAGTCCGGCGCGCCGCAGCATCTGCGCCGGCACGCACTGCGCCACGGTGAGCAACGGGTACTTCACGTAGGCCTTGCCATTGGGGCCCACTGCGATGTCGGTGCGCGTCTTGGGGATGGCCATGCCGCCACCGGTCAGCAGCGACTCGGCGGCTTCGCACATCAACCGGGCGTCGCCGTTGATGGGCTTGGGCCGACCGCTCGCGCACAGCGCGAGAAACACGAAGCACCACACGCACCACGGCAAGGCGGCGGGGCGTGTGAGAGCGTTCTGGAGGGCTCGTAGCCAGCGCAT
This sequence comes from Pseudomonadota bacterium, assembly GCA_017881185.1. GTDB lineage: Bacteria > Myxococcota_A > Polyangia > Polyangiales > JAFGIB01 > JADGRF01. The sequence goes on from JADGRE010000361.1 coordinate 2,670, forward strand.
GAGAAGAGGGGCCCGCTTCATCGCCCAGTGGCGGGCTTTGCACAAGCCCGCCCCGCAGCTCCCGGCGGATGATATGGTCTGGCCGCCTCGGCAGGTAGCCCCATGTCAGCGCTTTCTTCGAGCGAATCCAGCACTCGGGCGTCGGCCGCAAAAGCCGCCAATACGCGCACGCGTGCGCTCGCTGCGGGGCTTGCGCTGGTGTCGGTAGTGCTGGCTGTGGCGCTCGCGCGCTTCGGGTTTCAGCCGCGAGCTGGCACGGGTTTCGCGCAGGTCGCCGGCACGGCCGTGCAGTGTGCGCTCGGCACGCCTGCTGCACAGTCGCGCGTACGCGAGCCGAACGTCTTGCCGTCGCGTGCGCCACGCAGCTGCTATCGCTGGCAGGCCTTTTGGGCTGTCAGCCGCTTGCGTCGCAGCAGTCTCGAGCTCGACGCCACGGGACGCGCCGACTTGTTCATCGATGGGCATCGCGTCGGACTGTGGCGCGGCAGCCGCGGGCTTAGCGGCCTGGTGACGCTCCGGCCAGGCGTGCATAGCTTTGATCTGCAGTTCTTGCCGGCGGACGCCAAAGCGTACCTGCGCGTGCGAGAGCAGGACCAGCGCGACTCGTATTACCCCTACGTGGTCGACCCGCTGCGCCAACAAGACTTCTTCGTGCAGCGCACGGCGGCGCAAGCTGCGCTGGTCGCGCCCGCGCCCGCGCGCAGCTGGCTGCCGCCGCTCTGCACGGCGCTGCTGCTGCTCGCCTGCGTTGCAGCCTGGCTCGCCGTGCGTGCCAAGCGTGGTCGC
>JADGRE010000177.1 GCA_017881185.1 Pseudomonadota bacterium
TGGTTGTCACCGATGACCTCGTGCCCGACGAAGCGCAGCAGCCGACACACCGCGTCTCCAATGATGGTCGAGCGCAGGTGGCCGACATGCATTTGCTTGGCGATGTTGGGACCCGAGAAGTCGACCACCACGCGCTCGGGCTTGTCCGCGACCGGCACGCCTTCGCGCTGCGCATCGCGCGCCATGACCATGAGCTGATCGGCCACCCACTTCGGGTGGAGGCGGATGTTCACGAAGCCGGGGCCCGCGAGCTCGGCGCTCTCCACCATGGGGGCGCTGCGCAGGCGTTCCGCGACCGGGCCCGCCAGCTCGCGCGGAGGCTTGCGCTGCTCCTTGGCCAGCGGCATCACGCCGTTGACCTGGTAGTCGCCATGCTCGGGGTTGGCAGGCCGCAGCAACCCGGGCGCTTGCAGCCCGAGCGCGTCGGCGATGGCCTGCCGCGCCAACTCTTCGAGACTTCGTTCGAGCCGCACGCCGCGCTTCTACGGCGTTTTGCGGGAGGCGTCCAGTCGCAGGCAGGCTCAGAGCTGCAGGCCGACGGCCTCTCGCAAGGTCTGGCGCTCGCCCATGATGCGCTTGGAGTAGACCCGGTTGCCGCCGCAGCGCCCGGTGTTGTAGGCGCCGAGCGCGTCCTTCATGTCGCCGCCGCACATGTCGAGCGACTTGGACAAGAGCTGGGCCGCCCGGTCGACCACCTCGCGCTGGCAGGCCCCCACCTCTTTACGACAGCGTTGCCGGTACCACTCGTCATGAAGGAAGCGCACGCCCTTGGAGCGAGGGTTCTGCGGATGGAGCTGCAGGATGCCGAGCTCCCCGAGCGAGCCCATCGCGAACGGGTTGAAGCCGCTCTCCTTGAAAGCCATCGCGGCCAAGAGCCACGGGTCGACGCCGTGCTTGTCACCGGCCTCGGTGATGTAGTGCGCGAACTCCAAGAGGCGGGCGTCGCAACCCTTGGGCGCGTGTCGGCAGTGGGGGATGACTACCGCGTGACCATCGTGGGGGTCGGTCGCGAGCGTGATCCGGCTGCGCATGGCGCGCTGCAACAAAGTGGTGCCGTCCTCTTCGGCGCGCGCGTGCTTCGCCTGAGACAGACCAAGCGTCAGGCCCACCAACATCACGAGCGATAGCGACAAGCGAAAGCGATCTACTGCTGCCATGCGAACCTCTAGGGACGACCGTTCAGGGGCCCAAGGGTACACAGCGACCGCTCAAAGACCAGACCCCCCCTGGTCGCCCTACCAGGTATGAAGCGTGAGAAGCGCCAACGGAGGCGAAATTGTATCTCAAATAATACTTGCGATCATACGCATTCAAGCATATAGATGCCTTGTGCAGACGGCGCTCGAAGCAGATAAACGCTGGGAACTATACAGGGTTCTCAGTGAGCCGGTGCGCCTGCGCTTGATCGCCTTGGCGGGCCAAGAGGAACTCTCGATCGGCGAGCTCGGGGAGTTGCTCGGGGAAGGGCAGCCCAATGTATCTCGGCATGTCGCCGCGCTCAGGAAACTGGGGCTGCTCTCGGAGCGGCGCCAAGGCACCCGCGTGTTCGTGCGCTTGGCCGAGGCGGCGCGGCTCGACGCGGTCGTGCGCGATGCGTTCGCGTCGGGGCTTGCGCTGTGCGAGAGCGAGGGCGTGCTCGCGCGTCTGCCCGAGACCATCCGTCGTCGCGATGCGCCGGCTCGTGAGTTCTTCGCGCGCAGCGCAGCCCGCGCCAACGAGGCTAGCTTCCCGGCGGAGTTGCCTGCGTATCTCGCGGCGCTCGCTCCGCTCATTGCGCGCCGCACGCTCGCCGTGGAAGTGGGCACCGGCGACGGCCGCTTGCTCGAGGCTCTCGCCCCCGTGTTCCAGCGGGTCGTGGCGCTCGACCGCGAGCAGGCCCAGCTCGATCGGGCCAAGGACCGGCTCGCGGCTCGTGGCTACACCAACGTCGAGTTGCTCCGGGGAGACCTGAACGACGGAGCGGTGCTCGAGGCCATGCGCGGGCGGGGACAGGCCGATGTGGTGTTTGCTTCGCGCGTGCTGCATCACGCTCCGCGGCCCCAGGATGCGATTGCCACCTTGGCGAGCTTGGCTCGGGCCGGCGGCCAGGTCGTGGTGCTCGACTACGCGGCCCACCACGACGAAGCGATGCGCGAGAACGAGGCCGACCTCTGGCTCGGCTTCAGCGCCGACGAGCTGATCACCTACGCAAGCCAGGCTGGGCTACGCGAGCCCACGGTCACTGCGTTGCCGGCGGCGTTTCATCCGGGCGGTCCAGACGCACACCTGACTTGGCACATGCTGGTTGCGTTGGTCGCGTCGATCGGCGGTGGCGCACCACAGACCACGGAGCCTGCGACCGACTGACCTTTCCCGCTGGCCACGTTCGACACGCTTTGTGCGTCATCGAACAAATCTATGCGGACAACCCCAAGCGAAGACACAGACGGAGACGAACCATGGCGGACAACTACAAAGTAGCGAACATCGGGCTGGCTGACTGGGGCCGCAAAGAGATCCAGATCGCCGAGACCGAGATGCCGGGCTTGATGGCCTTGCGTGCCGAGCACAAGGGCAAGAAGCCGCTCGCAGGTGCCCGCGTCGCCGGCTGCTTGCACATGACCATCCAGACGGCGGTGCTGATCGAGACCCTGGTCGAACTCGGCGCCGAAGTGACCTGGACCAGCTGCAACATCTACTCGACGCAGGACCAGGCGGCGGCGGCGATCGCGGCGATCGGCGTGCCCGTGTTCGCGTGGAAGGGCGAGACGCTGGAAGAGTACGACTGGTGCATCCACGAGCAGCTCAAGGCGTTCAAGGGTGGCAAGGCGCCGAACATGATCCTGGACGACGGCGGTGACCTGACCACCATCATCCACAAGGACTACCCGCAGTTCTTCGAGGGCGCGGACGGCATCCGCGGTCTGTCGGAAGAGACCACGACCGGCGTGCACGCGCTCGTGAAGATGGCCGCCGAAGGCAAGCTCAAGTGCGCGGCCATCAACGTCAACGACTCGGTCACCAAGAGCAAGTTCGACAACCTCTATGGTTGCCGCGAGTCGCTGCCCGACGGCATCAAGCGCGCCACCGACGTGATGTTCGCCGGCAAGGTGTGCGTGGTCGCCGGTTACGGTGACGTGGGCAAGGGTTGCGCCCACGCGCTCAAGGGCCAGGGCGCGCGCGTGCTCATCACCGAGATCGACCCGATCTGCGCGCTGCAAGCCGCAATGGAAGGCTACGAGGTCACCACCATGAACGACGCCGCCTCACGCGCGGACGTCTTCGTCACGGCCACCGGCTGCAAGGACATCATCCGGGCCGAGCACCTCAAGGCGATGAAGAACGAAGCCATCGTCTGCAACATCGGCCACTTCGACTGCGAGATCGACATCTCGTGGCTGGAGAAGAACCCCGAGATCAAAGAAGAGAACATCAAGGAGCAGGTCGACCACTTCATCTTCCCCGACGGCAAGAAGATCATCGTGCTCGCCCGCGGCCGCCTGGTGAACCTGGGCTGCGCCACCGGTCACCCAAGCTTCGTGATGTCGACCTCGTTCACCAACCAGGTGCTCGCGCAGCTCACGCTGTGGAACGAGACCAGCAAGTACCAGAAGGGCAAGGTCTACGTGCTGCCCAAGCACCTCGACGAGAAGGTCGCCCGTCTGCACTTGGGCAAGCTCGGCGTGAAGCTCGAGACCCTGAGCAAGGCGCAGTCGGAATACCTCGGCGTCCCAGTCGAGGGCCCCTATAAGCCCGACGCTTACCGGTACTGACCTAACGCGACGCGGATCCGTCGTTAGGAGCGGCTTTCGTCCAGTCGGGGTTCGCGTTCGCGAACCCGGCATGGGCTTCCTCGGTCACCGTAGGTAATACAACCCTCGGGCCGGCCTTAGCGGCGGGCGCGCTCGCTCCTAACGACGGCTTCGCGTCGCTCACATTTGTGCAGACGATCTGAATCACGGGTCGTCAGATCCGCCGATTAAGCCGGCGGCCAAGGCGTAGCGGACTAGGGCGGCTCTTCCGCGCAGGCCCAGTTTGTCTTGGAGGCGCATGCGGTAGGTGTCGACGCTCTTCTTGGTGACGCCGATGGTGTCGGCGACTTCGCGGTTTGGAGTGGCCTCGGGGGGCGTGCGAGTAGGTCGTGAGCGCTGAGCAGCGCGTTGATCTCGCCACGCACGTCGCGCTGCGAGTGCTTGAGCTCTGCGAGCGTGGCGTGGTTGATCACCTTGAGCGCGACACTGCGACCGTACACGCGGCCCATGCCGCCCACGCCCACCAGCTCGGGAATCGCGTAGGTGCTGCCCACCGTGCGACCGATCAACGGATTGGTGGGGATCGCTGAGCTCGTCCGATGCCGCGCTGCAGGCTGCAAATGGCGCAATGTGCCTTTTGTCGGGCAAAAGACGGACAGTAGATGGCGTAGGGGCGTTCGGCCGTCGGGATGCCATCCAGCCGATTGCTGGCACGCTAGGGTGGGGTGCTTAGGTCGTTGGCGCGGCGACGGGGATTCTGCTCGCGGCAAGGAGACTGATCATGACCGACTCCAAAGACCTGAAAGACGTCCTGCAACGTGACATGGCAGCCCTGCGCAGCGCGCGCGAGGAGCTGCGCCTTCAGCTGCACCTGGCCAAGGCCGACGTGCTCGACGAGTGGAAGAAGCTGGAAGACTCGTGGGGTCGCGTGGAGACCGAGCTCAAGCGCGTGGGCGACCACACCAAGGAGCCCGTGAAAGAGCTGGGCAGCGCGGCGCGTTCGCTGCTCGACGAGCTGAAGCGGGGTTACGCGCGGATCAAGGCTCAGCTGCCGCCCGGCCGCTGACCCCGCCGTCTAATTGCAACCTTCCCGAAACCAGCTGTTCACGATCCTTCGACTATGCTTTGAGCTAGCGCGAGCTCGCGATGCCGTCGGAGTCCCCCAGCGTCACAGAAAGCGTGCAGAGCCCTTCGAGGGGCTCTGCGCCTGCGACGCTCGCGGCTACGCGCGCCCATCTCGACGAGCACAGGCCTGCGCTCTTCTCTCTCTTGGCAGCTCCGGCCACGGCGGGTGTCGCGTTCGCTCAGCGTCACGCCGAGATCATGGATGGCTTGCTGATCAAGCTGTACCTGGCGGCGAGCGCACGCGTGCCTGCTGCGCGCGGCAGCTCGATGGTGCTCGCCGCGGTCGGCGGCTACGGTCGGCAGCTGCTCGGCTGCAAGAGCGACCTCGACGTGCGCTTCTTCACCACGGGCTCTGCCCAGAAGCTGCAACCGTTCGTAGATGCGATGCTCTATCCGCTGTGGGACGCGGGCGTGAGCATTGGCCACCAGGTGGTGACGCTCGCGGATGCGGTGCACACGGCCAAGAGCGACTTGCCCACGGCCACTGCGTTGCTCGACGTGCGCGGCTTGATCGGCGACCAGCACCTGGTGCGCGAGCTGTCGGAGCGTGCGTTCGCGGGGCCATTCAGCGACGCGCGCCTGCCTGACTTCCTGGCAAAGCTCGATCAGCAAGCTGACAGCCGTCAGGTGCGCTTCACCGATTCGGTGTACTTGCTCGAGCCCGACGTGAAGAATGGTCGCGGCGGCCTGCGCGATCTCGATCTCGCGTCGTGGGCGGCGGGTGCACGTTTTCACACGAGTGACCTGCGTGAGCTCGAGGGCCTGGGCATCGTCAGTGCGACGCAAGTCAGCGAGCTCTTGCGCGCGCAAGACTTCCTGTGGGCCGTGCGCAACCACTTGCATCATCGGGCGAGCCGCAAGCACGACCGGCTCACCTTCGGTGAGCAGGAGAGCATCGCGGTGCTCATGGGTTACGGCGATGGCGCGCAGACGCACAGCTGCGTGGAGCGCTTCATGTCGGACTACTACCGGCATGCACGTGTGATTACGCGCCTGCGCGATCAGATCATCGGTCGTGCGAAGCGGCGCCCGCGGCGTGGGCGAGCACGCGAGGTGGATCTTGGTCGCGGTCTATACAGCGGCGACGAGGGCGTGGGTTTGCGTGAGCTGACTGGCGTGGAGCGCGACCCTGCGATCGCGCTGCGCTTGTACGCCGCGGCGGTGGAGGCGGACCTTCCGGTCGCACCACAGTCGCGCACCGCCATCGCGCTTGCCACTGCCGATGACGGCTTCTGTGCCGCGCTGCGTGCGGACGCACAGGCTGGCGCGCTGTTCGTCGGGCTTGTGGCGACCTGCAAGCCGTCACGCTTTCGCGATGGATCGATCTTGGGTGAGCTGCACGAGGTCGGCTTGCTCGGCGCGATGATCCCGGAGCTCGAAGCCCTGGTCGGACGCGTGCACCACGACCTGTACCACGTGTACACCGTCGATGTGCATTCGGTGGCCGCGGTCGATCACATGCGAGCGCTGAGCCGCGGTGAGCTCGCGCAGACGCAGCCATTCGCGAGTCGCCTCGCGGCTGAGGTCGCTCGACCACAGACGCTTCTGCTGGCGACCTTGCTGCACGACCTCGGCAAGGCGATCGGTCGGCAGGATCACTGCGCACGCGGCGCCGACCTGGCGCGCATGATTCTCGGCCGCCTCGGCCTTGCGCCGGAAGACATCGCGCACGCCTGCGAGCTGATTCGCCTGCACCGCGTGATGTATGTGGCCGCAGCGCAGCGCGATTTGGCCGACCCAGCCACTGTCGCCGAGCTGGTGCGGCAGACGCGCGGCCGGCAGCTCTTGCGCGACCTGTATCTGCTCACGATCGCCGATCGCGCGACCACGGGACCGGCTTCGCTCAGTCCGTGGCAGCTCGGCATGCTCGATGCCCTCATGCGTGCGGGTGATGCGCTGCTCTCCGACCACGCGGGTGAAGATCCCGCACGCATCGCGGCGGTGCGCGAGCAGACCAAGCGCGCTTGGAACGACGCTGCGCATCCCAACTTCATCGACGAATTCATGGACGGCATGCCCGAGCGCTACCTGCTGGCGAGCTCGCCTGCCGAGATCGTCGCGCATGCGGGTGTCGCGCTTGCGTCGCAGGCACAGCCCGTGGTGGCGCAGCTGGTGCCTTCGCGTCACGCCGATGTCGCGGAGCTGTGTGTCGTCAGTGCGGTGACTGCCGACCGGCCGGGCTTGCTCGCAGCGATCACGGCAGCGATCTCGGGCAATCGCTTGGAGATTGCGGCGGCGCAGATCCACTCGCGTCCGTTGCCGGATGGTGGGGTGCAAGCGGTCGATATCTTCTGGGTGCGCGGCGCGGCGCGTGGTGCTGCGGCGGCTGCCGAACGACTGCCCAAGCTGCAACGTGACTTGCGTGCGGTGATTGCTGGGCAGGTGCAGGCCGCAGACTTCTTGGCGCAGCCCACGGCGGCGGTCTGGGGTGGACGTCCGATCCCTGCCGTGTCGACGCAGATCGCGATCGATCACGGCGCCTCGCACCGTCACACGGTGATCGAGGTCGTCACCGCCGACCGCCACGGGCTCCTCTTCACGCTCGCACACGCGCTCGCGCAGCTGGGCGTCAGCATCCACGTGGCGAAGATCAACACCGAGGGCTCCGCGGTCATCGACGTGTTCTACGTGACCGAAGCCGATGGCAAGAAGCTCGAGCCAGGTGCACGTTCCAAGCAGGTATGTGCCAGCCTGCAGGCGGCGCTCGACGCGCTCGCGGCAACGCAGCACTGAGCGCGCGCTTGACAGCGCAGCGCGACTCGTAGCAGCTTTGCAGGCATGTTCGGTCCGTCCTGCAGAGCTGCTGTGCGTCGCGCCCCTTGGTGGCGAGCGTCTGTCTGTTTGCGGGCGCCCGTTCGTTGAATTGATCAGGACGAGTTGATCAAGAAAGGAGAGGCGACCCGTGGTGGTCGCCTCCCTGCTTCTAGATCTCTCTCTGGCAGCTGGCGGCCCGCTCGGAGCGCCGCACGGTCATGTCCCAGGAGCAACACTACACGTTTGGAGTCTCTACGCGCGCTGCCGAGCGACTGCGCTCGCTCGCTGCGGTGTTTGCCCCAAGCACCGAGCAGCTGCTCGGCAGCCTCGGCAAGGTGGAGGCAGGTGCGCTCGACCTCGGTTGCGGGCCCGGCTACACGACCGAGCTGTTGCAGGCGCAGCTGTCACCGGCCTGGACGCTGGGGGTCGATTCGTCGGAGCACATGCTCGAGCTGGCACGCGCCCGCTGTGGGCCCAAGCTCGACTTTGCGCTGCACGACGTGAGTCGTTTGCCCTTTCCCGCGCCGCCGGCCGAGCTCGTGTATGCGCGCTTCTTGGTCACGCACTTGCGCGAGCCGGTGCAGCTGCTGCGTGCATGGTCGACGCTCATGCAGCCAGCGGGCCGCCTGGTGCTCGAGGAGACCGCGTTCATGCGCTCCGAACACCCGGCGTTCCAGCATTACTACGCCTACCTCGCGCAGCTGCAAGCGCACTACGGGCAGAACATGTTGGTCGGGGCCACGCTCGGCACTCTGTGCGAGGCCGCAGGGCAGCACGTGCTCGACGCGGGCGTGCGTGTGCGCGAAATCCCCGCCGCGCAGATGGCAGCACTGCACGCCGCGAATTTGCCCACGTGGAGCCAAGACCCGTATGCCCGCGCTGCCTTCGACGCCGCGCAGCTGCGGCAACTGGGCGAGACTCTGCGCGAGATCGCGGCCGGAGCCGCGCTCGCTCCGGCCGTTTCCGTGGGCATGGGCTACGTGATTGCGACTGCACGGCCGCCGGCTCTCGTGCAAGGATGACGCCATGTCCACGCCGCTCATCGGACCCACCTCCCATAGCTATTTCTCGCAGCGCCTGCGCTTGCACTACGTCGATTGGGGCAACGAGGGTGCGCCGCCGCTCTTGCTCGTGCACGGCAACCGCGATCACTGCCGCAACTGGGACTGGATCGCGCAGGCGCTGCGCGACGACTACCACGTCATCGCGCCCGATCTGCGTGGTCATGGCGATTCGCAGTGGTCGATTGGCGGCACGTATCCGCTCATCGACTACGTCGCGGACATCGCGCAGCTCATCCACCAGAAGCAGCTCGCGCCACTGACGGTCATCGCTCATTCCCTCGGCGGCCACATCGCGATGCAATACGCGGGCATCTACCCGGACAAGCTTCGCAAGCTCGTGTCCATCGAAGGCTTCGGCCCGCCCATGCCGTGGATCGAAGCGCGCGCCAAGCTCGGTCCGCAGGAGCGCATGCGGAGCTGGATCAAAGAGCTGCGCTCGCTTGCCGCGCGCGCACCGCGTCACTACGCCTCCATCGACGAGGCCGTGGCGCGCATGCAAGAGGCCAACGCTTTTCTCACCGCCGACCAAGCGCGGCATCTCACGGTTCACGGCGTGAATCAGAACGAAGACGGCAGCTACGGCTGGAAGTTCGACAACTACGTGCGTTCGCACTCGCCGTATCAGTTCAACGAGCCGGAGATGGCGGAGCTGTGGTCGAAGATCAACTGCCCCACGCTGCTGATCCGCGGCAAACAGAGCTGGGCGGGCGATCCCATCGCGGATGGCCGCGCCGCGTACCTCAAAGACTGCGAGGTCGTCGCCATCGACAAGGCGGGGCACTGGGTGCACCACGATCAGCTCGACCAGGTGCTGGCGTCGATCCGCGCGTTCTTGGCGAAGTAGACGAGAGGCGCGCTACAGGCCGCGCGCCCAATCGGGGCGCAACGGGATCTCTCCCGCAAGCGCACCATCGATGGCCGCCACGATGGCTTGTCGATCGCGCGGCAGCCGGCCACCGAGCGCCAGGTAATTGCTGGCGTGATTGGTGCGGAACAGCGCGTCGCGGGGCCGCGCCTGCTCCACGATTACGCGCAGCTCTTGCAGCATGCGGTCCACGGTTGGCAGCTGCCAGAAACCCTTGTCGCGCAATTTCACGAGCGGCGTTCCTGGCACGACCGAAGTCGTGAGCGCGGCGAAGTACTCCGGGTCCATCGCAGTGACTAGCTCGGCTGTGCGCTCCGCGTGCTCTTGCGAGCGCTCGAGGCCACCGATCCCCAACAACACGATCGCGCTCACGCGTATGCCTGCGGCGTGCGCCTTGTGTGCAGCTTCCACGTGTTGCGCGTGCGTGCTCCCTTTGGCGATGCGCTTGAGTGTGGGGTCGTCGCCGGACTCAGGGCCGATGTAGAGCAGCGTCAGGCCCAGCTCGCGCAGCTCCTGCAATTCGGCAGCCGTCTTGCTCAGAATGTTGTCGGCCATCGCGTAGCACGACACTTGCGAGAGCTTCGGCAGCAGCTCGCGCGCGGTTGCCAGGATCGGCCGCCACTGCTGCATCGACAGCACCAGCGCGTCGCCGTCGGCGACGAACAGCTTGTCGATGCGATCGCCTGCCGTCTGCGCCGCCAGCGCCAAGTCCGCCAGCGTTTGCTGCAGCTCGCGCACGCGAAACTGCTTGTCGCGGTACATGTCGCAGTACACGCACTTGTTCCACGAGCAGCCGATGGTGGCTTGCAGGATGTAGCTGTGCGCCTCGGACGGTGGGCGGTAGATGCTTCCTTCGTAGCGCATCGGGTGCTTCGCTTTCGGTGCAACTCATAGCGAAAAGCCAGCGTCCACGAAAGCGCCGCTCGCGCGCACCGCGAAATTCGCTGCAAATCCGGCCAGATGGCCGGCACAGTGTTTGTGCCCGTTGCTTGCGGCGCAGCGATCCATTGGCTATATCGCTGCGCCGCTGCTAGCGCGGCCACTGAGCGGGTCCGGCGCCGCGAAACGGCGCGATTGTCGCGAGAAAGCGAGTCAGGCATGAGCTGGGTCGACGAGAAGGCGTACAACGGGCTGGCGTTGGTTCGGCAGGTGCGTGAGCAGCAGGTGTATCCGCACTTCCGGCCCTACGAGACCGGCGGCGTGCACGCCACGCTCTACGGCAAGCCGGTCGTCAACTTCAGCTCGAACGACTACCTCGGCCTCACCATGCACCCGAAGGTGAAGGAAGCGGCCAAGCGCGCGGTCGAGCGCTTCGCGTGCGGCTTGTCTTCGTCGCGTGTGCAGGCCACGACCACCGCGCACATCGAGCTCGAAGAACGCTTGGCCAAGTGGTTCGGTTGGGAGAGTTGCTTGCTCTTCACCACCGGCTACCAAGCCATGGTGGGCACGATCCAGTCGCTCTCCGACCGCGACACCACGCTCGTGCTCGACAACCTCTCGCACGCCTGCATTCTCGACGGCACGTTTCTAGCGGCCGGTGTGCCCGTGCAGTCGCCCGAGGTGCGCTACTTCAACCACAACTCGGCGAAATCGCTCGAGCGCTGCTTGAAGACGCGCGAGCGCAAGAATGCGCTCGTGCTGATGGAAGGCATCTACTCGCTCGATGGCGATCGCGCGCCGCTCAAAGACTTCGTGGAAGTGTGCGAGCGCTACGACGCCGTGCTGCTCTGCGACGACGCGCACGGCACCGGCACGCTCGGCAAGCACGGCAAGGGCCTCACCGAGGAAAGCGGTATGGAGGGCAGGGTGCCCATCATGATCAGCACCTTCTCCAAGACCTTCGGCGGCATCGGCGGCATCTTGCTCGGTAAGGCGGATGTCGTCGATTACGTGAAGCACAACGCGCGCGCCTTCTTGTTCTCGGCGACCTTGCCCGTGCCCATCGTGGCAGCGGCCTCGACCATTCTCGACATGATGGAAGCCGAAGGACCGGCACTCGTGCAAGAGCTACACGAGAAGTCCGCGTACATGCGCAAGTGTCTCTTGCAACTGGGCTTCGACCTGGGCAAGAGCGACACGCACATCATGCCTGTGATGTGCCGCGATCAGCGCAAGGCGTTGTTCATGCATGTGGCGCTGCTCGAGTCGGGCGTGAACATGGTGCCCATCACTTATCCCGGGTGCAAAGAGGGTGAGGAGCGTCTGCGCTTGAACGTGACGCGCGGGCACACGAAGGAAGACATGGACCAGGCGCTCGAGCTGCTCGACACCTACGGCAAGGTCTTCTACGTGCAGTCGGGCGAAGACCTAGGCCCCATGGAAACTTCTTGGTGATTGACGCGACGCGCCTTGGGGTCCATCCGCGGCTTACGTCCTCGCTTCCTCGGTCACCGTACGTGAGTACGGCTCCCTCGGGCGCTGCGGGCGCGCTCGCGGCT
>JADGRE010000178.1 GCA_017881185.1 Pseudomonadota bacterium
TACGCGAAAGAACTGGTGTCCCCAATGGGATTTGAACCCATGTCGCCGACGTGAAAAGCCGGTATCCTAGGCCAACTAGATGATGGGGACAGTGGTGGACGATCCCACGGTGGGCCGTACAGGGGTTGAACCTGTGACCGTCGGGTTAAAAGCCCGCTGCTCTACCAACTGAGCTAACGGCCCTGTCTCGGCCCTCTCGTGAAAAGGCCGGGGCGATGTAGCAATGGCTGCCCCTGGCGTCAAGTGCTTAGAAACACTGGGCATCGTGGGGTGTCCCGAGGCCCCGCCAGCGATATCGCGGGGCTGCGCACGGGCGGGGCTCAGGGCGTGACGGCGATCTTCAGCACGCCTTCCCGGCGCTGGCGGAAGAGGTCGTAGCTGCTGGCGATATCGGCGAGCTTGCGGTCGTGGGTGAAGAGCGGGGCGAGGTCGACCTTGCCCGACTGCATGAGGTTCATGAGGAACTGCAGGCGCTCGGTGCCGCCGGGGCAGTACGAGGTGACGAGCGTGAACTGGAAGAACACGTCACTGGTGGGAATGCTGAGCGTGGAGATGCCGGCGTAGACGCCCACGGACGAGACGGTGCCGCCGTGGCGGATGACTTTGATGCACGCGTCGAAGGTGGCGGTCTTGCCGAGCGCTTCGATGGCGAGGTCGACGCCGCGACCACCGGTGAGCTCTTTGATGCGCTCTACACAGCCTTCGGGGCTGACCACGTCGTCGGCACCCAGGCGCTTGGCCATGGCGACGCGCTCGGGCACCGACTCCACGGCGATGATGCGGCCGGCGCCGTAGTACTTGGCGGCGGCAGTCGCGCACAGGCCCACGGGGCCTTGCGCGAAGATGGCCACGGTCTGGCCGGGCTTGAGATGGCCGCGTTCCACTGCGGCGAAGCCGGTGGACATGATGTCGGCGGCGAAGATAGCCTGCTTGTCCGTCATGTCAGCTGGAACCACGGCGAGGTTGCGGTCGGCGGAGCTGACCAGATAGGCCTCGGCCTGGCAGCCGAAGAGCACGTTGAGCGGGGCGCGGTAGGTGCGGCACATGCTGGTGTCGCCGGCTTCGCAGACGTAGCAGTGGCCGCAGCTGACGATGCACGACGACACCACACGGTCCCCGCGCTTGAAACGTTCCACGCCGCTGCCCACGCTTTCGATCACACCGACCGCTTCGTGGCCCTGCGGCATGCCGGCGGGCACGGGGAAGTCGTCGATCATGTGCAGGTCCGAACCGCAGATAGTCGTGAGCGAGGTGCGAATCAACGCTTGGCCGGGCGTGGGGTCGGGGAGGTCGCGGTCGACGAGGTTGACTTGGCCGGGGCCGGCTTTGACGCACGCTTTGACTCGGGGCATGCGTGATCGGTAGCGACATGTGCGACGGTTGGCAATGACTCCGAGAGACAGTCGTGCGTCGTACCCTATTCGGGGAGTGCAAACGCGCGTTGCAGGAGCGCGCCGGTGAACGACGCACGCAGGTAGAACGCGCGCGGGTGTGCACTGGCGGGCGCACCTTCGGCGTCGTTGCTGCGGGTGCGCACACCGGCGTGCGCGGCTTTGGGCCGCAGCTGCATCGCCTGGCCTACGTGCGCGCGCAGCTCGTTGATCTCGCCGGCAGCGATGCGCCCCACGAGATCGTCGTAGTCGTGACGCAGCACGTTCTCCTCGTCGGCCGATGGCGACCACAACCACGCGCTACCGATGCGACGCTGCGCGAACGGCAGCTCGCGGTGCGTTTCGATGGGCAGAAACAGCACGCGCGAGAGCTTGTGCCGCACCCGCGAGCGCTCCCAGTCGCAGTCGGCAATGCGCACCAGATCCACGTGACACACGAAGGTCGACTCGCGCGGCTTGCCCTGCGCATCGACCGGCAAGGTCTTCAGCTCGATGCCGAGCTCGGGGAAATCCTGCACGGCCGAAGCGCTCGACTTCACCCCGAGCGCCCGCTCCAAGAGACGCCCGACGAAGCCCTTGTCGCGCCGCGGCTCGGCAGGCAACGCCACCCCTACCCGCTGCGCCAGCTCCGCAAGCGTCAGCCCAGCCAACGCCAGCGCACGCTTCATCAACTCCTCTTCCCCAGCAGCGTAAACGTCGGAAGGCGCGATTTGGGTTCTAGCCGCGAGCGCGCCCGCAGCGCCCGACGGAGCCGTACTCACGTACGGTGACCGAGGAAGTGAGGACGTAAGCCTAAGCCGCGGATAGAGCCCAAAGCGCGCCTTCCTTCAGCGAAGCTCGCAGATCTTTTCTCCAAAGAGACGTTCGAGACTGCTCATCATCGCTTCGCTCGGTTCCACCGTGAGCTTGTTGCCACCCAGCGTGACGCGCCAATCTTCCGACGACACGAGCTGCACGAACACCGGACAGCTGCCGGGGTGCGACTCGAGCGCGCGCCGCAGCTCTTCGAGCTTCTTCTTGTCCACGCGATCCACGTGCAGCTTCACGCGCACGGTGCGGGTCTTCTGCCGGAACGCTTGCACGAGCGGCGTGACTTGCTCGAGCAAGAGCTTCACTTCCGGCGCAGGGGCATCCATGCCTTCGTCCACCGGTGCCGCGGCTTGCGCATTGTCGCGCTCGGCGCGCGCCACGCCCGAGATGAGCACGGGCACATCACTATTGAGTAGCTCGCGGAATTGCTCCACCACGCGCGCACGCACAATCACTTCCACGCGGCCATAGGGATCGTCGAGCTGGAAGAACGCCATCTTGCCGCCGGTCTTGGTGGGGCGCTCACGGTAGTCTTCGACCACACCGCCCATGGACACCTGAGTGCCTTCGGGCACGTTGTCGAGCGAAGCACTGCTGGCGTTGCAGAAGCGCTTGAGCTCTTCCTTGAACGGGTCGAGCGGGTGTCCCGAGATGTAGAAGCCGAGCGTGCCCTTCTCGCGCTTGAGCTTCTCGTGACGGCTCCACGGCTCCACTTCGGGAAAGCCGCCGTTGCGCCGGCTGCCGACAGCAGCTGCATCCCCACCCAGCAGCGCTCCGAACAAGTCGGTCTGGCCGCTGTCACGGTCGGCGCTGGTCTTCTTGCCTTGTTCGATGGCGGTGTCGATGGCAGCCAGCGCGCGGTCGCGCCCCACGGCGCGCGCGTCGTGCACGCTGTCCATCGCACCGCACTGCACGAGCGCTTCGAGCACACCCTTGTTCACGCGGCGCAAGTCCACGCGACCCGTGAAGTCGAACAAGTCTTCGAAGGGTTGCTTCGCGGGTTTGTCGGGCCGACCACCGCGCGCTTCGAGAATCGACTCCAGCGCAGCTGCACCCACGCCCTTCACAGCGCCCAGACCGAAACGAATCTTCGGGTTGCAGCCGTCGCGCAGCTTGCCACCCGAGGCCACGGGTTGACCGGGCTTGCGCTTGGGCTCCTGGTCGCTCAGCTCGTACACGACGGCGAAGTCGATCTCGCTCTCGTTCACGTCCGGCGGCAACACGGTGATGCCCATGGCGCGCGCTTCGGCCACGGTGCGCACCACCTTCTCGATCTTGTCCTTGTCGGCCGTCATAGTCGCGCACAAGAACTCGACCGGAAAATGCGCCTTGAGATACGCGCACTGGTACGCGATCAGCGCGTACGCCGCGGAGTGCGACTTGTTGAAGCCATAGCCCGAGAAGTACTCCATCAGCTCGAAGACGTGCTCGGCATCGGTCCTGGCGTGGCCGTTCGCCTCGGCGCCCTGCACGAACGACATCTTCTGCTTGGCCATCTCTTCGGCCTTCTTCTTGCCCATGGCGCGGCGCAAGAGATCGGCGCCGCCGAGCGAGTAGCCGGCCATGACACGCGCAGCCTGCATCACCTGCTCCTGGTACACCATCACGCCGAAGGTCTCCCTCAGCGTCTCCTCCAGGCACGGATGCGGATACTTCACCGGCTTCTTCTTGTGCTTGCCGGAGACGTAGTCCTCGACCATGCCCGAGCCGAGTGGACCCGGGCGATAGAGCGCGACCAGCGCGACGATGTCCTCGAAGCAGTCGGGACGCAGCTGCTTGATGAGCGCCTGCATGCCGCTCGACTCGAGCTGGAACACGTTCGTAGTTTCACCGGACGACAAGAGCGCGTAGGTCGCGGCGTCGTTGAGCACGATGCGCTCGATGCGAAACGGATCGTCTTTGCGATCGGGCCGCTTGTTGATCAAGCGCGTCGCAATGTCGATGGTGGTGAGCGTCTTGAGACCGAGGAAGTCGAACTTCACCAGGCCGGTCGCCTCCACGTCGTTCTTGTCGTACTGCGTGACGTAGATCTCCGGCTCCGGACAGAACACCGGCACGTGGTCCCACAGCGGACCTTCGCTGATGACGATGCCAGCAGCGTGCATGCCGGCGTGGCGATTGAGATCCTCGAGCTCCATCGCGGTGTCGAGCAGGTCTTTCACCTTGGGGTCTTGCTCGCTCGCATCGCGCAGGCGCTTTTCCTGCTTGAGCGCCTCGGCGATGGGCACGCTCTTGCCCTGCACCGGCTCGGGAACCAGCGTCGCGATGCGTCCGGCATCTTGCGGCGTCATGCCCATCACGCGGCCGACGTCGCGCACCACGCTGCGGCTCTTGAGCAAGTGGAAGGTCGCGATCTGACCCACGCTGCTCCTGCCGTACTTGCCACGCACGTAGTCGATGACCTCGTCGCGGCGATCCATGCAGAAGTCCACGTCGAAGTCGGGCATCGACACGCGCTCTGGATTCAAGAAGCGCTCGAACAACAATCCATACGGAATCGGATCCAGATCGGTGATGCGCATCGCGTACGCGACGATGGAGCCGGCGCCCGAACCACGACCGGGACCGACCGGGATGCCGCGCTGCTTCGCCCAGTTGATGAAGTCCTGGACGATCAGGAAGTAGCCGGCGAAGCCCATCTGCGCGATGACTTCGCTCTCCATCTTCAAGCGCTCGCGGTACGCGTGCTCGTCGACCTTGCTGCCCATGGCGGCGAGCTCGGCAAAGCGGTCGTCGAGACCCTGCTTGGCGAGCGCATGGAAGTGCGAGATCTCGTCCATGCCGTCGGGCACTTGGAAGCGCGGCAGCATGGGCTTGGCGAAGGGGCTGGCTTGCCCCGCGCACATCTCGCTCAGCTCGAGCGAGCTCTGGATGGCTTCGGGCAAGTGCCGAAACAGCTCGCTCATCTCGGCGCCGCTCTTGAAGTACAGCTCCTGCGAGCCATGATGCGCGCGCTCCATGTCGCTCAAGCTCGTGCCCGAAGCGATGCACTGCAGCACCAGCTGCGCATGCGCGTTCTTGCGCTCCAGATAATGGCAGTCGTTGGTGGCCACCAGCGGCAGCGCCAGCTCGCGCGCCAGCGTCATGAGAATGTCGTTGAGCGGCTTCTGCTCGATGAAGCCGTGGTCCTGCAGCTCCACGTAGAACGCATCGGGTTCGAAGCAGCTGCGCAACTTGGCGAGCGCGTTGCGGCCGGCGTCTTCGCCTTTCTGCAGCACCTCCTGCGCGAGGTAGCCGCCCATGCACGCCGACAAGCCGACGATGCCCTTGCGGTATTGCGCCAGCTGCTCGAAGTCGATGCGCGGCTTGCCACCGGCCATGCCCTCGACCCAGCCCAGGCTCGTGAGCCGCACGAGATTCTTGTAGCCCTCTTGCGAGCGCGCGAGCAGCACCAGGTGATTGGCCTCACGGCCGCCGTTCTTGCGGTCGGCGCACAGGTTCACCTCGCAACCGAGGATGGGCTTGACGCCCTTGCTCGTGCACTCGGCGTGGAACTGCACGGCGCCGAACATATTGCCGTGGTCGGTGAGCGCGACCGCCGGCATCTTCAGCGCCGCAGCGCTCGCCACCATCTTCTTCACGCGCAACGCGCTGTCCAGCATCGAGTACTGCGAGTGGACGTGAAGGTGGACGAACTCGGACATGGTCGTGCAGGGGGCGCGCGCTACTGCAGCACGCGCGACCGAATCGCTCTGTTAGCAAACACCAGCGCTCGCCACCACAGGCGAGTGGGTGCGCACAGGTGTGCCGCGGCGCGGCTCACGGATGCAGCGCGTGCGCACGCACACGCCGGCGCCCGCAAGTGTGCGAGCTAGCTCAACTTGCGAGATCGCGCGCGATCGCGAGCGAGACGAAAAGGGGCTCAGGCCTTGGCGGCCTTGTTGCGCTTCTTGCCGGCGGAAAGGACCTGAAAGAGCTCCGGCGTGCTCTTCTTGTCGAGCGCGCTGCGGTAACCGGCATCCTTCGCGCGCTTCTCGCTCGCGAGGATCGCGTCGATCAGCTTGGCGCGTGAGCCGTGCTCTTTCTTCACCTGGCTGAGCACGTCGTGCAGGTGCAGGAGCTTCTTGTTCGAGACATGCGGCAGGCCCTTGCCCGTGTTCAAGCGCTCGAGCCAGAGGTCGTCCGTGGCCAACGCCTTGACGGCGCTGACGAGGCCTTCCTTGTTCTTGAAGCGTTCCTTGACCAGGGTGATGGGAGATTTCTGCATGTTGAGCTCCGTAGCCGTGTATCGCGCGCGCCACCCGGGGGGCAGCAAACGGGAGCGCTTAGCTAGCATGGACGCCCAGGCCTGCCAAGGGAATCGCCCCGCGTACGCGCAGGTAAGCCCCCGCACCCTATCCAAAAAGCGAGCAACGACCCCGAACCTTTGCGCTCCAACGGTGTCTGTGGCTAGGTGACGCAGATGGACCATACGGTCGATGCAGCGGGGCTCCCGGGGCCGATCGGTGGCTCGGTCGGTGGAGTGGAGGCGATCGACCCCGAGTTGCTCGCGCTACCGGCCCCGCCGCGCGGCCGCCGGTTGCTCGCCATGACCCTGATGGCCGCCGTGGTGGGCATGGCCCTGGGCCTCGGCGCCAGCGTGCGCTCCGACTTGGCGTATGCCCTGCAACCGGAACAGGCCGTGGCCCTCGGCGACGCCGGCGCGCTCAAGCCCGCGCAGCTGGTCAACAACCGCTTCGCGCGGGTGCACGGCACCCCCATGCTGGGCGGCATGGTGCAATTCAAGACGGGCATGTTCGGCACCCAGCGGGTGATTTTCCCGCTCGCCGGTCAGCGCAACCTGTTCGTGCAGGTCGACTCCGCCGCGCTCAGCGACCCGCGCACCTCGGCGCGTACCGAGTTCGCCGGGCGGCTGGTCACCTTCAGTGAGCTGGGCGCACGCTTCCGCGTGGTGCGCGAGTACCTGGCCCGCAACATGGAGCTGCCAGTGAGCGGCGAGACCTACCTGCTAGTGGCCGACGACCCGCCGGGCACGCACGCCTGGTCGGTGCTCTTCGCCGGCCTGTGCGTGGGCATCATTGGGCTCAACGTGTGGCTATTCTCGCGCTGGTTCCGGCCGCTGCGCTGAGCTGCAGGCCTAGCCGTTCAGCGGCAAGCGCTCCACCAATGCGATCCACGCGTTGGTGATCGGCTCGCCGAAAAACAGGTACTCCAGCGCACCGAGCGCGAGGAACGGCCCAAAGGGCACCTTGAAGTGGCCCCAGTACGCCGGGGGCGGCTCATCGTCGTGCTCCGGCTGCTGCGCTTCGTCGGGCGCATCGGCGAGCACCGCGTCCTGCTCGTGCTCATCTTCCTCGTGCGCCTGACCGGCGGAACCGATCGTCAAGCCCGTCACCTTGCTGATCACGAAGGCGATCAGACCCTGCGCGGCGCCCGCGAACACCGCAAACAGCGCACCCTGCCAGCCCACGAATGCGCCGATCATCATGAGCAACTTGGAGTCGCCCTCGCCCATCCCGCGGCGGCCCAGCAAGTGCTCGTACGACCACACGAACACGATCTGAATCACGAGATACGACGCGCCCGCACCGAGCGCCGCGGCTTCCACACCCGGTGGGTCGCGAAACACCGCGGTGGCGAGACCGAGCGCCGTGCCCGGCAGTGAGACCTCGTCAGGAATCTCCATGTATTCGAGGTCGACGAAGGTCGCGACGAGCAAGCCGCCGACGAAGAAGAAGTAGGTCACGCCCAGCGCTGCTGCTTGCAACAGCGTCATCTCCACGTCGGGCGCGAGCATGAAACGCCGCGCGATGGCGACCGCGAGCAATGCGCTCAGCAGCTCGATCACCGGATAGCGCAGCGAGAGCGGTGTGCCGCAGCACGCGGTCTTACCCCGCAAAATGAAGTAGCCGAGTATCGGAATGTTGTAGCGGGCCGGGATCGGCGTGTGACAGCTGGGGCACGCGCTCGCGGGCGTGACCACCGAGAGGTCGCGCGGCCAGCGGTAGATGGCCACGTTGAAGAAGCTGCCCCAGGTCGCGCCGAACAGGAACGCAAAGCCGAGCACGAACCAGACGGGGACATCCGCCACGGGGAGATTCACAGCCCGTCAGGGTAGCTGGCCGCGCGGCACACGGCGAGTTCCGTGTGGCCGAGCCCGCATGACCGAGCAGCCGGCCCCAACTTGCGCCCTAGGCGGCATGGCACCAAGATGCCGCCGATTCGAGGAGCGGCCCGTGACCGAGCGAGAAGAAGCGCGCAAAGCCCTGCAGAGTGCCAAGCGCATCGTCGTGAAGATCGGCAGCCGCGCCATCGTGCAGGGCGAGGTGCCGGGCGAAGGACGCTTCCAGAGCATCGCCGATCAGGTCGCGCGCCTGCGCGCGCTCGGGCGCACCGTCATCATGGTGTCGTCGGGCGCCGTCGCGATGGGCTGCAAGACGCTGGGCGTGACCACGCGGCCCAGCTTGGTGCCGCAGCTACAGGCAGCAGCCGCCATCGGCCAGCCGAGCTTGATCCAAGCGTACGAGACCGCGTTCGCCAAGCACGGCATGCACGTGGCGCAAGTGTTGCTCACGCACGCCGAAGTCTCCGACCGCAAGCGCTACTTGAACGTGCGCGCCGCCATGGACGCGATGCTCGAGCTGGGCGCGGTGCCCATCATCAACGAGAACGACACCGTCGCCACCGAAGAGCTGCAGTTCGGCGACAACGATCAACTCGCCGCCATGGTGGCGCCGCTCGCAGGCGCCGACTTGCTCGTGTTGCTCACCGATGTCGAGGGCTTGCTCGATGCGAACAAGCAACGCATCCCGCTCGTGAGTGACTTCGCCGAGATCCAGCAGTTGATCTGGCCGAAGGAGAATGCATTGAGCGTGGGCGGCATGGCATCGAAGGTGGGCGCCGCGCAGCGCGCGTGTCAGGTGGGCTTGCCCGTGGTCATCGGCCCCGCGCGCGACCCCGACGTGCTCAGCAAGATCGCGCAGGGACAAGACGTGGGCACGTTGTTCTTGCCGGCCGGTGCGGCGCTGGCCAGCCGCAAGTACTGGATCGCCTATACGTTGAAGATGCGCGGCACACTGGTGGTCGACGACGGCGCCGTGCGCGCGTTGTGCGAGCACAAGCGCAGTCTGTTGCCTGCGGGTGTCGTGGAGGTGCGCGGCGACTTTCGCGCCGGCGACGCCGTGAGCGTGCACAGCCGCGACGGGCGCGAGCTCGCGCGTGGACTCGCACGCTACGACGCGCGTGACGTGCAACGCCTACAGGGCGTGCGTTCCGAGGGCATTGCGCAGGCGCTGGGCTATCACCACGGCGATGAAATCATCCATCGCGACGATCTGGTGGTGATATAAGGTTCGAAGATGGCCGAGGCCGAGCTCAAGCAGTCGATGACGGCGTTGGCGAGCGAAGCCAAGGCAGCGTCGCGCGTGCTGGCGTCGCTGTCCACGGCACGCAAGAACCGCGTGCTCACGCAGGTCGCAAGCGCACTGCGCGGCGCTGCCGGTGACACGGTCATCGCCGCCAATCAACGCGACGTGGCGGCAGCGCAAGCGGCAGGTCTGACTGCCGCCATGATCGACCGACTGCGTCTCGATCGCGCGCGCATAGAGGGTGTCGCCGCGGCGCTGGAGCACATCGTCGAGCTGCCCGATCCGGTCGGCGGTATCGAACACATGCGTGTGCTGCCCAACGGTCTGCAGGCCGGTCAGATGCGCGTACCGCTGGGCGTCATCGCCATGGTGTACGAAGCGCGCCCCAACGTGACGGTCGACGCTGCAGCGCTGTGCCTGAAGAGCGGCAACGCCTGCATTCTGCGCGGTGGCAAAGAAGCGTTCCACTCGAATGTCGCGCTCGCCGAGGTGCTGCAAGCAGCGCTGGTCGCCGAGGGTTTGCCGCGCGGCTGCGTGTCGCTCGTGCCCACGGTCGATCGCGAAGCCACGCTGGTCTTGCTCGGCCTGGTAGGTCTCGTCGATCTCGTGATCCCGCGCGGCGGCGAGCAACTGATTCGCTTCGTCGCAGAAAACGCGCGCGTGCCGGTCATTCAACATTACAAAGGGGTGTGTCATCTCTACGTCGATGCCGACGCCGAGCTCGAGATGGCCACGAACATCGCGATCAACGCGAAGGTGCAGCGGCCGGCCGTGTGCAATGCGCTCGAGACGCTACTGGTCGACCGCGCCTGCGCCGCCAGCGTGCTGCCGGCGATGAGCGCCGCGCTGCGCGCCAAGAACGTGGAGCTGCGCGGCGACGCGCGCGCACGCGAGCTGTACCAAGACATGCGCGAAGCCAGCGCAGCTGACTGGGACACCGAATACGGAGATCTCATCCTCTCCGTCGCGGTGGTCGACGGCCTCGACGGCGCGCTCGCGCACATCGCGGCGCACGGCTCCAACCACACCGAAGCCATCGTCACGCGCAACTACGAGCATGCGCAGCGCTTCCTGCGCGAGGTCGACGCCAGCATGGTGCTGGTCAACGCCTCCACTCGCTTCAACGACGGCGGCGAGCTGGGCTTGGGTGCCGAAATCGGCATTTCCACGAGCAAGCTACACGCCTATGGCGCAATGGGGCTGCAAGAGCTAACCACGCGTAAGTGGATCGCCTACGGACAAGGACAAGTCCGCGGCTGACGGAGGGAACTTGGCGACCAAGCGCAAAGCCATCGGTACGAGCGGCAAGAAGCCCAAGAGCCCACCTGCACGTGCGGCAAAGAGCACGGCGCAGAAGAAGGCGCCGAGCGCGCCCAGCAGCGACGACCGCGCACGCAAGGTCGCGTTGGCCATCGCCGCGGCAGCGCTCGAGAACAAGGCGCTCAACGTCGAGATCATCGATGTGCGCGGCAAGGTCGACTACTCCGACTACGTCGTGGTGATGAGCGGCCGCAGCGACCGTCAGGTCAACGCCCTGGGCCGCCTGATCGAGGAAGACCTCGAGAAGAACCTCAAGGCGCGCTGCCTCGGCATGGAAGGCATGCCGCAAGGCAGCTGGCTGCTCATGGATTACGGCGACGTCATCGTGCACATCTTCCACGAGGACACGCGCGGCTATTACGATCTCGAGACGCTGTGGATGGACGCGGCCCGGGTCCCCGTCGAGCAGTAACGCGCGATGCGCGTCAGCATCATCGCCGTCGGAAAGATCAAACAAGCGGGGCTGCGCGCCACGCTCGACGACTACCTTGGGCGCATCAAGCGCTACGCCACCTTCGAAGAGATCGAGCTCAAGGATGGCAACGACGCCGAAGTCGCTGCACGCTTCGTGAAGGCCATCCCGGCGCGTGCGCGCACGATCGCGCTCGAGATCGACGGCAAGAGCTACAGCAGTCGCGGCTTTTCCGAGCTGCTCGCGCGCGCCGAGATGGAGTCGGTGGGAACGCTGGCGTTCCTGATCGGCGGCGCCTACGGCTTGCCGAAACCCGTTTCGAGCGCGGCCACCGTGCGCTTGTCACTGTCGGCCATGACCCTGCCGCATCGGCTGGCGCGGGTGGTGCTGGCGGAGCAGTTGTATCGCGGCTTCACGATTCTGCGGAACGAGCCGTACGACCACTAGCCGCGGGCCCGAACGTTCTAGCCGGATGGCACGCTATTCGCAGTAACTCGCTCCGATTGCGGCGGCTCCGGCGCGGTATTTCCCCCCAAATGCCCCGGAGCCGCCGTTTTCCTTACGAATTACGGCGTGCGCCAACTTGGCCTGGAACCTGGCCGAATTGCACTGGTGCAACCTATCGTTTCAGCCATGCAAGCTTCGCGCGCAGATTTGTGGGTTAGCACGCACATTGTCTCATGCGGCGGTACGCCGCCTGCCGGTGTGCCGGGCGGATGGCGGGACCTGCG
>JADGRE010000179.1 GCA_017881185.1 Pseudomonadota bacterium
ATGGTCTGCTCGCGCCTCATGCGAAGCTGCGCTCGCTGGTGGTGCCAGCGCCACCCGATGCGCCAACGCAGCCGGTGCAGCTGTCGCTGTTCACCGCCGCCGTTCCGCCGCGGCCCGCGCGTCGAAGGAAGAGGTCGCGCGCACGCTCAAGGATTTGGGCTACGATTGCGCGTTCATCGCGCGCGCTCAAGACGATGGGCAGCGCGGCGAACGAGATCGCAAGAACGTTGCGTGGCTTGCACTATGCCATCCGCGATGTGGCGCTGGCCATGCGCCTGGGTGAGCTCTCGGCGAGCACGGTGCGCGCCGCGCTGAAATCCGCGGGCTTCCCCGACGCACAGATCCCCGCCGCGCTCGCGTACGCGGGCTACAAGTCCTGAGCTGGAATCCGGCGTGCGCCTGGCCGAATTGGCCAAGTAGTTCGTCGCCCACATCGCGCTCGGCTCCCCGATCAGCGCGCGATCGGCGCGCGGTCGTGACACAATGAGTCGTTGCGCGGAAGGCAGTGGGAGGCGCGATGGCGCAGGGCACGCAGTACCAGGAAGCGAGAGTCGGCGGTGTGCTCGACCGTCGCTACAGTTTGCGTCGAGAGATCGCCCGCGGCGGTCACGGCGCGGTGTTCGAGGCCGAGCACCACGTCACGCGCGCGCGCGTCGCCATCAAGACCTTGGCCCGCTCTGCATTGCTGATGCCCGCAGCCCACGCGCGCTTGTACCGCGAGGCGCGCATCCTCGGCACGCTGCGTCATCCGAATCTGATCGCAGTCTACGACGCGGGCACCTGCCCGATCTTCGGCCCGTACCTCGTGCTCGAGATGATCGAAGGCCGTCCGCTCGACGGCGTCTTGCTCACGCGCCGGGTGCTGCCGGTCGCGCAAGCGGTGGCACTCACGGTGCAGCTGTGTGCCGCGCTCGGTGAAGCCCACCAGCGCGGCGTCGTGCACCGTGACGTGAAGCCCAGCAACTTGCTCATCGCACGCAGCTCCAGCGGCGATCGCCTCGAGCTCATCGACTTCGGCATCGCGAAGCTGTCGTCCGAGACTCCAGATCCCCAAGAGGGGGTAGACAAGCTCACCAAGGCCGGCGAGCTCCTGGGCACCGTCGAGTACATGGCGCCCGAGCAGATCATGGGCACTGCACCAGTCGATGCGCGCTCCGATGTGTATGCCGCCGGCGTGGTGCTCTACGAATGCCTGGTGGGTGAAGTGCCGTACAGCGGCGCGCCCACCACGGTGATCACCAACATGCTCGCCGGGCCGCGGCCCTTCAGCCTGCGTCAGCGCCGGTCCGATCTGCCGCTGCAGCTGGAAGACGCGGTGAAGAAGGCGCTGGAGATCGATCCTGCAAAACGCCTGGCCTCGGTTGCGCAGCTGGCGAGCGCCTGCATCGCAGCGCTGCCGGGTGGGGTGCCCCCACTCAACCTGCTCGACCTCAGTGACGACCGCGCGAAGGTGGTGTCCTTGCCTGCCGCTGCGCAGCTGGCGGCGGAATCCGCGGCTGCACGACGCCAGTACGTGCGAGCGCCGTACATCACGCCGGTGCGCGTGCGCGTCGGACAGACCAGCTGCGACGGACGCACCGAAGATCTCTCGGAGGGTGGTGTGCTGCTCGTCACCGAAGGCGAGGTTCCCGACGGTGAGCGGGTCAAGCTGCGTCTGCCGCTGCCCGTATCCGGACGTGTGGTCGAGCTCGAAGCCACCACCAAGTGGATCACGACCGGCCGCCACGGGCGGGCCATCGGCGCCGCGTTCATCGACGCCTCGGACGACGTACGCGCCGAGATCCGCGCGTACGTGGGCCTCATGACCGGCACGACTCCGAGCCCTGCTCAGCCCGGCGACCGCAGCGCGCCCAAGGGCTGAGCACACCAGCGATCCCCAGCAGTTGCCAGCGGAAAAACCTTCGTGCTAGGCATGCGCCATGTCTACGCCCCAAGATCCGCCGACCCGCAAGAAACAGAAGATCCGTGCTGCCCGCAAGCTGGCCGAGTGGCGCCAGAAGAAGGCGGAGAGCAAGCCCGACGCGAAGGCTGCGACGCCCGCGACTGCCAAGAAGAAGTGAGCTGCTTCGGGGGCCGCGCGGCCTCGGCCCGCGCCTCCTCACACAATGCTCACTTGAAATGCCCGGCAAGGTGCGCGCAGTCTGACCGTGTGCTCGTTCGCGAGCACACTCTGGCGGGACGCGAGCTGTCGGACAGGGGGCTGTGCGCGGGTGGGCGTGCGGGGGGTCAGGCCCGACAGCTCGCGGACTTCCATGGGCAGCGTCTCGGCCGCCGCGCGTGATGGTTGCCTCGTGGTTGGGCCCGGCACAGGTCCGGGGCAGCTAGTCCCAATTCCGATGAGCCGAATTAGGGACCCCCGGGAACTACCAGTACCGGCCACTGATGACTCAGACCTTCCCGGGCCCGGAGGAGTGCGCGTGATGTCGATGAAAACACTTGCGATTTCATGCCTGTTGAGCGTCTTGATGGCTTGCTCTGCCAGCCGCACGAACAGCAACGGCGGCGCGGGAGCGGGCGCCGGCACCAGCGGGGGCGGTACAGCGGGGGCTGCGGGCGCGCCCAACCCCACCGGTGAAGGCACCGGCTGCAGCACGGACGGCGCCACGCGCAGCTGCTGCACCACGGGCACCCAGCTCTGCTCCGGCACGGTCGAGTTCCTGGCCTGGGGCGCCTGCCTCGACGCCAAGGGCGTGAAGGTCGTTTGCGGCGGCGGCACCACGCCGAGCGGCTGCGGCGTGGGCGAGTTCGGCCCCAACTGCACCAAGCTGGCCGACGCCGGGGTCCCACACTACTGCGGTAACGGCGAGTTCCCGCCGAACTGCGTGCTGAAGCCAGGCGACGGTGGCACCCCATCGTATTGCGCCCCCGGCGACAGGAAGTGCATGCGCAACCAGCCTGCGCTGTGCGGCAACAGCGCCATCAACACCGAGCCGCAGATCCTCGTGGGCTACTCGCCGTCAGCCGGCCAGTCGGTCGGCGCCACCGGCCAGATCAAAGTGTGGGTCAACGACGAGCGCCCCGAGCTGATCTCGCCGAACGAAGTCATCGACGCGACCACCGGCGCCATCACCACGCCCGGTGACCGCTCGGCCAAGGCTGTCGACGGCTACCTCTGGGAGCCCGCGCTCTACATCTCGCCGCAGACCGCGGAGAGCGGTGGTACGCCGCATTTCCCGCAGGTCATCAAGGGTTGGTACAACAACATGCCGCCGGTCAACGGCGCCACGTTCAACTTCCGCGCTCCGGTCATGGGCACCCAGGTGCCTGGCCTGGAGACCCCCCCGCCAGGTACGCAGCTGACGCTGCAGTACTCGACGGAGATCATCTGGGACGTGGCGGCGCTCGGCTTGACGCCCGGCACCTACACCGCCGAGTTCGTGATCCACGACGGCGACCGCGATCGCGGCATCGGCTGCGTGACGATCACCATCACCCAGTAGCTCGCCACCCGGCGCGCTCCACGGAGCACCGGCCCGCACGAGCGATTCGTGCGGGTCGGTGCTTCGTAGTTTTCGGGTTTGGCATCGGCCGTGCGGGCCGTCTTTTGTGTCTTGACATACCCTCCGGCCGCACTAGTTAAGGTTCACTAAGCGCGTCGGCGGCCAGCAGGCGCCGCACGTTCCGTGCGGTCTGGGCCCCAAACACTCGACCGTGCAGGGCGCCGAGCAAGCACGCCGCGGCGCCTTCGAGGTCGTCGTCGGCAACGCAATCCGGGTCGAGACCTCGCCCGCGTCTACGCGCGCGTGAAGAGAAAGCCGACATGACTCGATCCGCCGCCTGTTCCGTGTTCGTGTTTGCCGCTGCCGTGGTTTCGGCCAGCGGGTTGCCCGCTTGCAAGAAGCCCGAGGCTGCACCGGCCCCCGTGAAGGCAGCGGAGCCTGCGGCCGCGCCGATCAGCGTGCAGACCGCTAGCGTCGAGCTGCGCGACATGCCGAAGGTCGCGACCGTGTTGGGCAACGTGGTGGCCGACCGCCAATCCGAGGTCGCCGCGAATGTGCTCGGACGCGTGCTGCTGGCGCCCATCGAGCGCGGTCAGAAGGTGAAGCTCGGCGACCCGCTGGTGATCGTCGACTCCAAGGCGGCCGGCCTCACGGCGTCAGCTGCAGCAGCGCAGGCGCAATTGGCCGATGCGCAGTCCATCCAGGCGCGCCAGGATTGCGAGCGCATCGAGGGCCTTTACAAGCAGGGTGCCGTGGGCCAGGCCGAGTACGACCGCCAGCACACGCAGTGCAAGGCGCAGGAGCTGCAGGCCAGCGCTGCGCGTGCCCAGGCCGGGCTCACTTCGAAGCTCGCCGCCGACGCGATCGTGCGCGCCCCGTTCTCGGGCGTGGTCGGCGAGCGCTACGTGAACGTGGGCGAGTACGTGCAAGCCAACACGCGCGTCGCCTCGCTGTACAGCCTCGATCCGGTGCGCATCACCATCAGCGTGCCAGAGCGTGCCGTGGGCTTGGTGCGCACGGGCCTGTCGCTCGACGTGCAGGTCACGGCGTGGCCCGATCGCACCTTTGCTGCCACGGTCGAGTACGTCAGCCCTGCGCTGCGCACCATGCAGCGCGACTTGTTGGTCGAGGCCAGGGCGCCCAATCCCGACGGTGCGTTGCTGCCCGGCATGTTCGCGACGGTGCAGGTGTTGCTGGGCGAAGAGAAGCTCGTCACCGTGCCGGTCGACGCCATCCTCGCCGACGCCGACGTGCGGCGTCTGTTCCTCGCACGCGATGGCCGCGCGTTCGAGCTGGTCGTGCGCACGGGCGTCAGCCGCGACGGGCGCATTGTCGTGTACGAAGAGCTGCAGCCTGGCACGCTGGTGATTCGTCATCCGCCGGCCGACCTGCGCGACGGCGCTGCCATCACCATCCGCGCTGCTGACGCGACGCCCGCCGCGCACCCAATCCAGCCTGCCCAGCCTGCGACCGACTCGGCTGCAGGCGCCGCAGCCACCGTTCAACACTAGTCTAGAGCCTAGGAGCAGCTCATGCAGTGGCTCGCAGAAGTGTGCGTGAAGCGGCCGGTCCTCGCGACCGTGCTCAGCTTGGTGATCTTGGTTGTCGGTAGCGTGTTCTACCGGTCGCTGGGCGTCGATCAGTTTCCCAAGATCGACTTGCCCATCGTGCTGATCATCACGCGCTTGCCCGGTGCCTCGCCGGAAGACATCGAGACCGACCTCACCGACAAGATCGAGGGCGCGGTCAACACCATCAGCGGCATCGAAGAGCTGCGCTCCAATTCTTCGGAGGGCGTCTCGCAGGTCATCATCCAGTTCAAGCTGGAGAAGCCCGTCGACGTCGCTGCACAGGAAGTGCAGGAGAAGGTCAACGGCATCCTCGCCGACCTGCCGCCCGACATCGAGCCGCCGAGCGTCATCCGCATGGACCCGGATTCGATGCCGGTGCTGTACATCGCGGTCAACGCATCGGGCAAAGACACCAAGGCCATCACCGACTTCGCCGACCGCGTGGTGCGGCGGCGCATCGAGAGCGTGAGCGGCGTCGGCCAAGTGGGCATCCTGGGTGGTCGCAAGCGCCAGGTGAACGTCTGGGTCGACCCGAACAAGATGCGTGGGCTCGGCTTGACGGGCCCCGAAGTGGCGCATGCCATCAGCGCGCAGAACCTCACCATTCCCGGCGGTCGCGTCGACACCAGCCGCGACTATCTCACCTTGCGCGTGCACGGCCGCGTGCAAGACGTGGACGAGCTGCGCAAGATCATCGTCAAGTACGACAACGGTCGGCTGATTCGCCTGGATGAAGTCGCCAACATCGAAGACGGTGTCGAGGAGCTCGAAACCTCGGCGCTGTGGAACGGTGCGCGCACGGTGCTGCTGACGGTGCGCAAGCAGTCGGGCACCAACACGGTCGCGGTGGTCGACTCGGTGATCGAGCGCGTCAAGGAGATCCGCGCCGAGTTACCCGCAGGCTACACGCTGGACATCCAGCGCGATGGCGCCGAGGTGATTCGCACCGGCACCCATGCCGTCATCGAGCACTTGATCCTGGGCGCGGTGTTCGCAGCGCTCGTGGTGTTGTTCTTCCTGGGCAACCTGCGCAGCACGGTGATCGCCGCCGTGGCAATTCCCACCTCGATCGTGGGCACCTTCGCGCTGATGAAGCTGCAGGGCTACACGCTCAACACCATCACGCTGCTCGCGCTGGCGCTCGCGGTCGGTATCGTCATCGACGACGCTATCGTGGTGCTCGAGAACATCTTCAAGCACGTCGACGAGCATGGCCAGAGCCCGCGCGATGCGGCGATCGCTGGCACCAAAGAGATCGCACTGCCGGTGCTCGCGACCACGCTGTCGCTCATCGCAGTGTTCTTGCCCATCGCGTTCGTGGCCGGCATTCCGGGTCGCTTCCTCGCGAGCTTCGGCATCACCATGGCATTTTCCATCGTGGTGTCACTGTTCGTGAGCTTCACGCTCACGCCGATGCTCGCGTCGCAGTGGCTCAAGCAGAAGCCCCTGGGCGTGCAACGCAAGAGCTTCCTCGAGCGCATCGTCGACCTCGGCTATCGGCCCACCGAACGCGGCTACGTGGCGCTGCTGGCTTGGTGCATGCGCCACCGCTGGGTCGTGGTGCTCGCGTGCCTCGGCGTGCTCATGTCTACCGGTCCGCTCGCTGCGCGCGCCAAGAAGGGCTTTTTGCCCATCGACGATCGCGCGCAGTTCGAGGTGCTCGTGCGCTTGCCCGAAGGCCGCAGCGTGGCGGCGACCGAGGTAGTCGGCGAGCGCGTGGCGCGTGCGATTCGCGCGATGCCCGAGGTGACCGCCACCTTGCTCACCATCGGCGACGACGACCAGCGCACGCCGAACCTCGCGCGCGTCTACGTGAAGCTCTTGCCGCCGGATCGGCGCGCGATCTCGCAGAACGACATGAAGGCGAAGGTCCGCGAGCAGCTGCTTGCCAAGTTGCCGCCGGAGCTGCGCACTTCCGTCACCGACGTCAACGAGTTCGGTGGGGGTCAGTCGACAGCGCGCATCCAGTACATCCTGGGTGGCCCCGACCTCAAGGTGCTGTCTTCGGCCAACGAGCGGATCTTGGCGGAGATGAAGAAGATCCCGAGCGTGGTCGACGCCGACTCTTCGCTCATCGTCGGCAAGCCCGAGCTGGGCGTGTACGTGGACCGCGATCGCGCTGCCGCGCTCGGCGTGCAGGTAGCCGACGTCGCGCAAACGTTGCAGCTGCTGGTTGGAGGCCAGAAGGTTTCGAGCTACGCCGAGGCCGGCGAACAATACGACGTGCGCTTGCGCGCGCAAGCGCAGTTCCGCAACACCGAAGAAGCCTTGCGTCTGCTCACGGTGCCATCACGCACGGTCGGCATGATCTCGCTCATGGACGTGGTGAGGCTGCGCAGGGGTGCCGGACCTTCGATGATCAGCCGCTTCCAGCGCGAGCGTCAGGTGACTTTCCTCGCGAACGCTGCGCCCGGCGCGAGCGAGGCGGCCGCCGGCGAAGCCATCGCCAAGGTGATCGCCGACCAGAAGTTGCCGCCCGCGTTCCGGCTGCGGCCCACCGGACAGACCAAGCTCATGGCCGAGACCGGCATCAGCTTCGTGCTCGGCTTGCTCGGCTCGATGGTGTTCATGTACCTCATCCTCGCGGCGCAGTTCGAGTCGTGGCTGCATCCCATCACCATCTTGCTGTCGTTGCCGCTCACGCTGCCGTTCGCGATCTTGTCGGTGATCTTGTTCGACCAATCGCTCGACGTGTACTCGTTCCTCGGCATCTTCGTGTTGTTCGGCGTGGTCAAGAAGAACGCCATCTTGCAGATCGTGCGCACCAATCAATTGCGGGAAGAGGGCATGCCGCGCGGACCAGCCATCTTGCAAGCCAACCGCGACCGTCTGCGACCGATCTTGATGACGACCTTCGCGTTCGTGGCGGGCATGATTCCGCTCGTGACCTCCAACGGCATCGGTGCCGGCTACAACCGCGCCACGGCAGGTGTGGTCGTGGGCGGTCAGGCGATGTCGCTGGTGCTCACGCTGCTCGCAGTGCCCGTCGCGTATTCGTACTTCGACGATCTCAGCAATTTCATGGCGCGCTTGTTCAGCCGACTGAAGCCGGTGGAACCGGCAGCGGGCGTGCTCGAAGCTGCCGAAGACGCCCAAGCAGCCGAACACGACAAGGACGCCGTCGGCACTTGAGTCGCGGCGCTCACGGCTGCTGGTAGCTCACGGCTTGTGACGAGTTGCCACCGCCGTCCCAGACGAGCTCGGCAAGCACGAGCTCGCTCGTGGTATCGACTTGGTTGAAGGTGGCGCGCAGAGCTAGCGTCCCGGTGGCAAGTGATAGCTGTCCGAAGCGCAAACTCGTGCCGGGGATCATCAGGTCGCCGCTCACCGGCACGGCGTCGACGAGCGTCTGGGTGCCGGTCGCCTTCAGGAGCTTCAAGGTCAACGCGCCCTGGACCACCATGTCACTGATGTCAATGCACGCTGCCGCACTCGCTTGGAAAGTTCGATGGCCACAGGCGTGCGCCTGCGTCTGCCACGAGAGCGGCTGCTGCGCGCTCAGGCCTGCGTCCGCGCCGCCGCTCTCGCGGGCGACCAGCGTCAGCTCGTAGTCGTAGCCGTTGTGCTTGAAGTGGTGGATCGTGCTGCTG
Source organism: Pseudomonadota bacterium (assembly GCA_017881185.1). Taxonomy (GTDB): domain Bacteria; phylum Myxococcota_A; class Polyangia; order Polyangiales; family JAFGIB01; genus JADGRF01. Next base: position 8,602 of record JADGRE010000179.1, read on the forward strand.
CCGTTCTGCAGCAGGGCCAGCATCTCCGCTTCTCCGTATTCGTAGTGCGACGAGCTGTCCGACATGCAGCCGGCTACGAGATACAGCGGGTTGACGACGAACGCGAAGGCGAACGCACACAGTGAGAGCAAACGAAGCAGCATCGGGGACTCCTGTGGTGCAAGCACTGGTGGAGTGAAGCTGGGTTGCGCTGGCACTGTCGGCAGACCCGGCGCGTGACGTTACTATGCCCCCAAACGTCGCCTGCTGCGCACCAAACAGGGTTTCGCGCCGATCGCCGAGACCTTGCTGCAGCGTGCCGCTGCGCTGTGTGCTGGACGCGATCAGTAGCCGTATGCGATAGCCATTCATCGCGTCTCATTCGTGTCGGGGCAGGAGCACCTGACCACACATGCCACACGCAAAGTCTCAGGTAAGCTAGCCTGCGCGCGTCATGCAGGCTTGTTTGCTCAGCGTCGCAGACGTAGCGTGTTGCGCTGGCGCCCCGTCGTGCACACGAGCGCGCGGTGCAGCGGAGGCAGCATGAAGACGACGACCGTGCTGGAACGGATGTTGGATGGGTTCCCAGGCGTGGACAAGCTCTTGCCGCCGGCGGCGGCAAACGCGACACAGACGCAGCAGCTCGATGAGCTGGTGGCAGGGGTGCTGAAGTACCGCGAGTACCGTCAGCTGACTCGTGGCCTGCTCGAGGCCAAGCGCGCGACCGACCCGCTCGACGAGCCCGTCGCACGCGACAAACCGCTGGTGCTCCATCCCGTGGCGCAGGCGCAGCGTGCTCGCTTCGCGATGACCCCAGCCGAAATGGCGGCCTTCGAGCACGCCGGCATCGCTGGGCCGTTTCCGCTCTTGAGCGCCGACGAGACCCTCGACCTACGCAAGTACGTGGTCACGCAGTATCAGAACGATTTCGGTGGCAACACGGCGTTTTCCGACGAGATTCGCACTGTGCTCAAGCGCAACAACGCCTGGGGCATCAATGCGGCGGGCCTGTACCAAGCGCTGTTCGACAAGCGGCTGTGGGACCTGCACTGTCGTCCGGAGATCACCGACCGGCTCGCCTGTCTGATGGGCGAGGACATCTTGTGCTGGCGCACGCAGATGTTCGAATCGCCTCCAGGGAACCCGGGCACCTTCTGGCACCAGGCCGGGCGCTTCCGCGAGCTCGCCGACCAGCCCAAGCTGGCACCCACGACCGCCGTCGACGACAACATGATTCAGCTGACGGCGTGGATTGCGCTCCAAGACGTCACCGTGAACAACTCGTGTCTGCGCTTTCTGAGCGGCAGCTTCAACGACGGCCGCTTCGAGCGCTTCATGTACGCGTTCTTCGACCATCTGATCGGCTACCTCTACGACAAGCCCGAGGCACAGATCCGCGATCAACTTCGTGTGATGCACTTCCAGTCGAGCATCTTCAAGAAGGCGCAGCTGGCGTTCTTCGAGGCCGTCGCGCGCAAGCCCGACCTGTACGAGAGCTATGAGCACGTGGACATGCAGATGAAGGCAGGGGAGTTCATTATCTTCTCGTCGATGAACATGCATGCCTCGCGCCCCAACCGCACCGAGGTTCCGCGCCTCGCACTGGCGGGTCGCTACACCACCAACGACGTGAAGGTGCTCAGCGGCATCAAGTCCGAGCCGGTCTCTACGCCCGAGGGTGTGTTGCAGTGGCCGCTCGACAAGGTGGGTTGCATCCAGGCACGCGGTGTCGATCGCTTTGGCTGGAACAAGATAGTCGCGTACCCTTGGTGACGTGACCTCAGCGGTACAGACGCAGACCGTCGCTCAGCTGTCGGCCGAGCTTGCGCAAGGTCGCACCAGCAGCAGCGCGCTGCTGGAACGTGCGCTCGCGCGCATCGCCGAGCCAGCAGGGGAGGGGGCACGAGCGTTTCTGAAGGTCTACACCGAGACTGCGCGCGCGGAGGCCGAGCACTCCGATCGCTTGCGCCGCGCGGGCGTCGTGCGCTCTGCCGTCGAGGGCTTGCCGGTCTCGGTCAAAGACCTCTTCGACGTGGGTGGAGACGTCACGCGCGCAGGGTCGATCTTGCTCGCGGGCAGTGCAGCGGCCGCGCACGATGCACCAGCTGTCGCGCGCCTGCGCGCTGCCGGGGCCGTCATCGTCGGTCGCACCAACATGGTCGAGTTTGCCTTCGGCGTGGTCGGCAGCAATCCGCACTACGGCACGCCGAAGAATCCGTTCGAGCGCAGCGTGGGCCGCGTGCCGGGTGGCTCGTCGTCGGGGGCGGCGGTCGCTGTTGCAGATGGCATGTGCACGATGGGCCTCGGCAGCGACACGCGCGGCTCGATTCGCATCCCCGCCGCGCTGTGCGGTGTCACGGGGTTCAAGCCAACCGCCAGTCGCGTGCCGCGCGACGGCGCCTTTCCGTTGTCGTACACGCTCGACTCCGTAGGGCCATTGGCAGCATCGGTCGCGTGCTGTGCGGCGTTCGACGCCGTGCTCGCGGGCGAGCGAGCCGCAGCCTTCGCGCCGCTGCCGCTGACTGGCTTGCGCTTGATGCTGCCGCGCAGCAGCGTGCTCGAAGACCTCGACGCGCCTGTGGCCGCGGCGTTCGCACGCGCGCTCGCCACACTCGAACGCGGTGGGGCACACGTGGTCGAAGTGCCCATGCCTGCGTTCGATCGCCAAGCGGAGTACTTCCGCGCCGGCGGCTTCGCGGGCGCCGAGGCCTACGCGATTCACGAGCGTTTCCTGTCGCGCCTTGGCGAATACGATCCGCGCGTCGGCAAGCGCGTGGTGTTGGGCAAAGACCTGGGCGCATCCGAGTACGTCGCGCTCGGTCGGTTGCGGGCAGCGTTCATCGAAGAAGTGACGCGCGCGAGCACACCTTTCGATGCGTTGCTCATGCCGACGGTACCGTGCATCGCACCGACCATCGCCGAGAGCACGGGCGGCGACGACGACTACTTTCGCTGGAACGCTCGCATCCTGCGCAACGCCGGACTCGTCAACTTCCTCGATGGCTGCGCCGTGTCCGTGCCGTGTCAGGAGCCTGGCGCTGCGCCGGTCGGGCTGTCGATCTGCGGAACGGCCTTGCGCGACCCGCACATCCTCGCGGTTGCGGCCGCAGTCGAGGCGGCGCTCGCAGCTGCTTGAGGGCTGGACATCGCGCGAGATTGCGCCATGACTGAGGCATGCATCGGCGCCTCCTGCTCTCGAGCGTGTTCTGTCTAAGTCTCGGCATGGGCTGCGCGAGCGCTTCGCTCTTGGCCGTGGGCGCCAAGGCGCCCGATCTCGCCGGTCGCGATGCCGCCGGCCAAGTGGTGCGGCTCTCGCAACTCAACGGCAAGCTGGCGGTCGTGTACTTCTACCCGAAGGACGAAACGCCCGGCTGCACCAA
>JADGRE010000362.1 GCA_017881185.1 Pseudomonadota bacterium
CCACCACCCAGTCTGCCAGCCGCCCCGCGCCGCGTCACCCGCCTGAGCAGCTACCCCTGGCGGCGGCTCCGCCGCCAGGGGGTAGCTGGTAGTTGCTGGCGTAGCTGCTCAGGCGGGGCACACGCTTAATACTGGCTTCCGCCTTCCTGGTCGCACTATCCCGACTACCGCCCGCGCTCGTTTGTGAGGCTGCGCCCAAGCTGTGATAACCTGCTTACCGTCGTGAACAAGCAGCTGGCACCTCTGTTCTTGATGTTGGTGGTTGCGTCGTGCACTGGCCGGATCGAGGACCTCTCGCCGCCTGCTCCCGCGGTCGTCGGGCCGTCGCCGCTGCGCCGCTTGAGCAACAGCGAGTACCTCAACGCGCTGCATGACACGTTTCCGTCTCTGCATCCCACGCTGCCACCGCTGCCCGACGACGCCACCGTTGCTGGTTTCGAGAATGCGGCGGAAGCTCAACAGCCCTCGGATGTGCGCATTGCGCGCTTCGAGACCATCGCCAATCTCTACGCAGAAGCCGCGACTGCAGACGCCGCAGCCGTATCGCAGCTGGTCGACTGCGGCGGCGCCGAGACGCCGAAATGCGCAAGCAAGTTCATCGCGCGTCTTGGCGCGCAGCTGTTTCGCCGTCCGCTCACCACGGCCGAGCTGGCGCGCTTCGACAGCCGCTTCAGCGCTTGGCAAAGCGCGGCCGACTTCGCAGGCGCGGTACAGCTGACGCTCGGCGCGATGCTGCAAGCACCGCAGTTTCTGTATCGCGTCGAGCCGGCGCCGGCGCAGATTGCGGGCAGCCAAGCCGTCGACGTCGAGCCGTATGCGATGGCCAGCCGACTGGCGTTCTTTCTCTGGGAGAGCGTGCCAGACGCACAGCTATTGGATGCAGCGGAGCACGATCGGCTCCACACACCCGAGGAGCTCCGTGCGCAGGTGGAGCGCATGCTGGCCGACGAGCGCTCGCACCGCTTGTTCTGGGATTTCCATCGCCAGTGGCTGGGGCTCGACCGCATCCTCGAAGACGAGCAGCTGGTGCGCACGCCTGACGTCGACGCGCACTGGTCTGCGGCGAGTCAGGAGGCGGCGAGCACCGAAGTGCAGCTCTTCGTCGAGCACACGCTGACGGACGAGGGCTCGCTGCCGGCGCTCCTGACGAGCCGCCGCGCCTGGGTCAACGACGAGATGGCCCGGCTCTACGGCGTCGCCCCGCCACCCAGCAAGGGCGCCTGGGTCGAGAGGCTGTTGCCTGCCGGGCAACGCGCCGGCCTCTTCACGCGCACGGCCTTTCTTGCGGGCTACTCGCACCGTGGGGCAACTTCACCGCCGGTTCGCGGCAACGCGCTGGCGATGCGCTTGCTCTGCCGGGCTGCGCTATCCCCGCCTCCCGGCGTCGATCTCTCGCAGCCCACCGCCGCGCCGGGCTCTGGCCCGCAGACCAACCGTACGCTCTTCATCGCGCGCACCAGACCGGCGCTGTGCCAAACGTGTCATGCCGAGCTGAACGGCTTTGGCTTCGGCTTCGAGCGCTACAACGCGGCGGGCATCTACCAGAGCAAGGACAACGGCTTGCCGGTCGATGCGAGCGGAGCGATCCACGGTACGGACGTCGACCAACGCTTCAGCGATGCGCGCGAGCTGTCGGAGATCCTCAGCCACAGCCGCGTCGTGCACCGTTGCGCCGCGGAGCAATGGGTTCGCTACGCGCTCGGGCGCAGCCCAATCGACCAGGAGCAGCCGCTCATCGATTCGCTCACCGACGACTTCATGCGCACCGACGGCGACGTCCGCACGCTTCTGCAAGGCATCGTGAGTTCTCCCAGCTTTCGCCTGCGCAAAGTCGAGGAAGATTGAAGATGGACTTCAAACGCCGCCAGCTGCTTCAAGCGCTCGGTCTCGGCGCGCTGATGCGCGTTCTGCCACGCCGCGCGTTCGCCGAGGACGCGACATCTCCATCGCGTGTGGTGTTCTTCGTGCAACCCCACGGACACGTGCCAAACGCCTGGAACATGCCGATTCCCGGCTCGCCGACGACCGCGTTTGCCGCGCGGCCGCTGGCGGACGTCTCACTCGACGACCTGAGCACCGTGCTCAAGCCTCTGTACGCCTATCGCGATCGATTGTTGGTCGCGGAAGGGCTCTCGCACACGACAGCGCTGTGGGACATAGCTGAGGTCACGCGCAAAGGCTCGGGCGATCTCAACAACCACAACGTGGCGATCGCTGGGCTGCTCAGCGGAACGCGCGCGTTGCAGCGGAGAGGTCTGCCATGCACGGGCGCCGCACGCACCATCGATCAGGAGCTGGCGCTGCGCAGCGCAGGCACGGGCCGCTTCGACTCGCGCGTCTACGGCGCCGACTACGTCGTCAACTCGGCCACCCAACCCTTCTCGTTTCTGGGCTCGGGCCAGCGCACGCCGATCGTGACCGACCCCGCTACGGCGTTCGCCGACTTGCTCGGCTATGCGAACCGCCCGGCGATCGTCAAGCCGAAGACCCGCGACGAAGAGTTGCTGGCGCTGCGCTCCTCGGTGCTCGACACCGTCGCCCGCGAGTACGACGCCGTATCGAAGCAGCTGAGCGCCTCGGGCCGGCTCAAGCTCGAAGCCCATCGTGACCTCGTGCGCGAGCTCGAGAAGAGCGTGAGCGCGAAGGTTGCCAGCCCGGCCGCGTGCGATCCCAAGTTCGACGACAGCGGCGACAAGATCAGCCAGTTCATGCGCATCATCGCGCTGGCGCTGTCGTGCGACCTCACGCGCGTGGTCACCTACGTGGCGCCCGTGCCGCAGTGCCCCGAGTTCGGCTATCCGGCGAAGGCCACGGTGCACGGCACCTACGCACACGCGTCGATCAAAGGGCAGACCTCGTGCGGTCAGCTGTACACACCGATCGCCGCGCAGGCGATGACCGACCTCGGCGCGTGGTATGCCAAGCACTTCGCGCTGCTGTTGCAGTCGCTCGACGCGATTGGCGAAGGCTCCGGCACGCTGCTGGATCACACCGCGGTGGTCTGGGTGACGGAGCTGGGCACGCCCACGCATCGTCACGAAGACGTGTTCACGTTGATCGCCGGCGGTTGCAACGGCTTCTTCAACACGGGTCGCTACGTTCGCTATCCGCGGACCGCGATCAACCCGATCCAAGATTTCCCGCGCGTCGGTCCGGCCCACAATCGCCTGTTCGTGAGCTTGCTGCGGGCGATGGGCCAGACCGACGACAGCTTCGGCCTGCGCGAGGTCAAAGGCGCGGACGGATCGACGCTGAACCTGACCGGCCCTCTGACCGAGCTGCACAGCGGTTGAGTCCGCCTGCAGCTAGCCCTCGCGTGCGGCACTCACCGCGGTACCGACATGCGCAGCACTCCCACTGCCGGCACCGCCGCATACAGATACTGCTCGTCGAGCACGAACGCGCGGGCGTCGGCGGTGGCGG
>JADGRE010000363.1 GCA_017881185.1 Pseudomonadota bacterium
GCGGCTTGATGATCACACCCGATCTGCTCGCCATGCTCGGCTTCAGCCCGGTGGTGTGCTGCTCCGGCGCGAGCAAGGACGTCTGCGGCGTGACGCAGAGCACGGTCATCCCCGACGGAACCTGCGTCGAGCAGATGCAGCCCGGCAACCCCAACGCCGTGTGTCCGACCGAGACCACCTCCGTGATGGGCTTCCCGCTTCCGCTCAAGGGCTGCTGCAAGCCGAGCAACAAGTGCGGCGTGGATGTCGGGATCTTGGGCGTCGGCTGCCTCGAGCGCACCGAATTCAGCAAGCTCGGCATGATGGCGCCGATAGCCGATGGCGGCATGCCGCCGCCGACCTATCAGGCGATCGCGTGCGACTACGCCAGCGGGTCGACGGACGCCGGCACCGACGCGGGTCCGGGCAACGACTCCGGCTCTGCCGACGCGAACTGACCGACTGACTCCCACCCGGACCGTTCCACCGCGCCCCTGCAGTGGGAACGGTCCGGGGTTGGTGGACCGTCCCCTGCAGTGGGAACGGTCCGGGGTTGGTGGTTTTTCCGCGATAGCAGCTGCACCGCGCGTGTACCCTCGAACGAGACTGCTGGCAGTGGTTGCCCGGCAGCTACGAAGGGTGGCGCAGGGACATGGCACGACCTATCGAGTCTGTGGTGATCGTCGGTGGTGGCACGGCGGGCTGGCTTGCGGCGGCGTACTTCTCGCGCGCGTTCCAGCACACCTTGCAGATCAGCGTGGTGGAGTCGGAGAAGATCGGTCGCATCGGCGTGGGCGAGGCCACGGTGCCGACCATCCGCGACACGCTGGCCTTCTGCGGGCTCGACGACGAGACCCAGTGGATGGTGGAGTGCAACGCCACCTTCAAGAGCGCCGTACGCTTCAACGGTTGGCGTCACAACGCCGACGGCAGCCCGCACGTCTACTATCACCCGTTCTTCGCGCAGCCCGAGCGCCTGGTGATGCCCTTCGAGCGGCCGATGTTCCCGCGCATCGGGCAGGGCTTTCCGCTGGCGCACTACTGGCTCAAGCAACGCTTGCGTGGTGACAAGCGCAACTTCGGCGAGGTCTGCAACCCGCTGCAAGCCTTGTGCGAGCTCGACAAGTCACCGCGGCGGCTGCCGGGCTCCACGCTGCCCGATCCGAAATTCCGCTACGCGTACCATGTCGACGCGAGCTTGATCGCCGAGCGGCTCGCGGCCGAAGCCAAGAAGCGCGGCGTGCGCCACATCCCTGCCGACATCACCCATGTCGAACACAACGAGCAGGGCTACATCACCAAGCTCAAGACCGAGCAAGGCATCGACATCTCGGGCGACTTCTTCATCGACTGCTCGGGCTTCCGTGGGTTGCTCATCAACCAGGCCATGGGCGAGCCGTTCATCAGCGACAACCAGTACCTCTTGTGCGACTCGGCGGTGGCCATGCCGGCGCCGTACGTTTCGCCGGATGCGCCGATCCGCCCGTACACCTCGGCCACCGCGCTCGAGAACGGTTGGAGCTGGGAAATTCCGCTCAGCCACCGCGAAGGCTGCGGCTACGTGTACTGCAGCGGCACGCTCGACAAGCACGCGGCCGAGGCACGCCTGCGCAAGCACCTCGGTGAGGAACGCGTCAAAGATTCGAGCCCCAACCACATCAAGATGCGCGTCGGTCACAACCGGCGTTCGTGGGTGAAGAACTGCGCGTCGGTGGGGCTGTCGAGTTGCTTCGTGGAACCGCTCGAATCCACCACCATCTTCCTGATCGAGTACGAGGTGGCGAGCCTGGCGCTGCACTTGCCCGATCGCGACTTCGATCAGACCCAGATCGATCACTACAACACCGGCCTCTACGAGATGTACGAGGACATCCGCGACTTCATCGTGCTGCACTACTGTCTGACCAACCGCAGCGACTCCGAGTTCTGGCGCAACGTGCAAGAGGCGCCCGTGCCCGACAGTCTGAAGCAGCGCCTCGATCGCATGCGTGACGGTGTGCTCGTGCCTGACGGAGTGTCGGTGCGCTTGTTCGAGGGGCGCAGCTTCGCCGCGATCATGTCCGGCATGGAGTTCGACTACCGCAAGGTTCCACCCATCGTCGATCGCCTCGGCGACCGCGAAGCCGCGGAGCTGTTTCGACAGCTCGACGCCGAACGCGCCGAGCTGTGCGCGACCATGCCCGATCACCGCGCGTGCGTGCGCGCCATCTACGAGGCGCGCGCGGCAGTTACCTGATGCGTTCTGCGCGGGTGGTGCGCGGCGCCCGCTCGGGATGCCGCGCCAGCGGACTCGGCGCGCTGCGTGGCCCGACGTTCAACGCCTCGCGCTCTTCGATGTCGAGGATCGGCGAAGTGCGCAGGGACGCACCAGCCACGACGAACTCCAAGGGGTCGCCCAGGCTCGGCACCCGAAGCGACTGCAGTCGCCCACCCGAATCCACCACGCTCTCGGCGAGCGGGCGGGCGAGGGCAGGGTGCTCGGCTTGCCACTGGCCGGTTCGGCGATCGCGCACGCCAATGCAGACGTGACCGCGCACGTGGTACTCGGTGTTGCGTGTCAAGAACACTCGGTAAGCACTGGCTCGTCGCATTAAGTCCTGCCTGTCGTGTTGGCCGGGTCACGGCCCGCATCTGCCCCGGAGGAAGCAGAGTAACCAACCTGGGTGAGGCATCAAGGTCGGTGTTGTAAATTTTCTGTTACAACGGATACAACGCAGGCCATCCTTGGGGTGAGTCGAGGTGGGTGGGACATGCGGAGCTTCGTATGCAGAGCATTGGCGTCGTAGGCAGCGGACGCTTGGGTTCGGCGCTGGCGCGCGCGCTCGTCAGCGCGGGCTACCGGGTTACTGCGCTGGCCTCGGGTACGGGTGCCAGTGCCAGCACGGTGGCGCAGCAGTTGGCGGCGGGCGTAGTGGCCGTGCCGGTGGAGCAGGTCGCCGGGTATGCGAAGCACATCTTCTTGGCAGTCCCCGACGCGAGCATCGCCAACGTGTGCGCGATGCTGGCTGTCACGCCCGGCCATGCCGTGATCCACACCAGCGGTGCGCAGGGGCTCGCCGCGCTTGCGCCTGCGCACGCCATGGGCGCGCAGGTCGGCGTATTCCACCCGCTACAGGCGTTCACCGCGAGTGCGCCGAGCGATGTGTTTGCTGGCATCAGCATCGGTATCGAGGCCGACGGCCAGCTCGGCGACGAGCTGCAACGTTGCGCTGAACGCCTCGGTGCGCGCGCTCTGTCGCTGCGCGGCGTGGACCGCGCCTGCTACCACGCGGCTGCGGTGTTCGCGAGCAACTACCTCGTGGCGTTGCAGCTGGCGGCGGCGCGGGCCTGGGAGCTCGCCGGTTTGCCGCGCGATCTGGCGCAAGCCGCGCTCGCGCCACTCACCGTGGGTGCGGCGCGCAACCTCTTGCACGCGCCCTTGGCGCAGGCACTGACCGGACCGC
>JADGRE010000364.1 GCA_017881185.1 Pseudomonadota bacterium
GCTTGCAGCTCGGGCAACGGCTGGCCCAGGCGGTCGGCCACGTTCTGCCGCGAGACCGGCATCCACAGCACGCTCTTGCCGTGCTCGAAATTGCCCTCGCTGGTGACGTCGAACCAGGCTGCCACGCTCTTGCCGCGCTCGGCGCCTAGCACCTGCGCCAATTGCTCGGGCGTCCAGACGAAGAAGCGGCCTTCCTCGCCTTCGCTGTCGGCATCTTGCGTGCTGGCGAAGCCGCCCTGCGGTGTCTGCATCTCGCGCAGCGCCCAGTCGCAACACTCGCGCGCGACTTGCGCATAGCGCGCGTTGCCCGTGGCCTGGAACGCTTCGAGGTAGGCCATCACCAGCTGCGCGTTGTCGTAGAGCATCTTCTCGAAGTGCGGCACGCGCCACTGGGCATCGACGCTGTAGCGGTGAAAGCCGCCGCCGAGCTGGTCGTAGATGCCGCCGTCGGCCATGCGATCGAGGCTGAAGGTGGCGAGCTCGCGTGCCTGGGTGCGCGCAGTGCCATCGCCCGCGCGCAGCGCATGCCGCAAGAGCAAGCGCAGGTCGCCGCTGTGCGGAAATTTGGGGGCGCCGCCGAAACCGCCCCAGCGCGCGTCGAAGCTCTGTACCAGCTTCTGCAGCGACAGCTCGAGCGCTTGGTGGCCGAGCGCGCCGCGTGCGTCGACACGGCTCTCTCGAGAGACCGCCGCCGTCAGCTGCGCGGCCTGCCCGTGAATCTGGTCGCGCTGCTGCTGCCAGGCGTCTGCGAGACCCTGCAGCACGTCGGGGAAGCTCGGCCGACCGTACGCGCGCACCGGCGGCAAGTAAGTCGCGCCGAAGAAGGGCTCGAGCGCCGGCGTGAGAAACACGCTCATCGGCCAGCCGCCCTGGCCGGTCATGGCCACCACGGCCTTCATGTAGATCTCGTCCACGTCGGGCCGCTCTTCGCGGTCGACCTTGATGTTCACGTACAGCGTGTTCATCAGCTGCGCGATGGCCTCGTTCTCGAAGCACTCGCGCTCCATGACGTGGCACCAGTGACAAGCCGAGTACCCGATCGACAGGAAGATGGGCTTGTCTTCGCGCCGCGCGCGCTCCAGGGCTTCGGCTCCCCAGGGATACCAATCCACCGGGTTTCGTGCGTGCTGCAGCAGGTAGGGGCTGGTCTCGTGGGCCAGGCGATTTTCGCGTGCGGCTTCGTTCATGACGGGCTCAGGGGCTGGGCGCGCTGGTCGCGCCGGCTGCGCCGGCTGCGCGCGCGCGTTGCACTGCATCGAGGATGGCTTCTTGGAAGGTTTGCAGACTGCGCACGCCTTCCAGCTCGTGTCCGGAGCGGCCGTACACCGCGTCGAGCGCCCGCCCCAGCATGTCTGCGCTCGGCGTCACGCCCGAGAGCGCGCGGCGCAGCCCGGCGGCGCCCGCGTCGTCACAGAAGAAATCGCCAGCCAGCTGTACGTCTCTCAGCTTGCCCGCGCCGTCGAGCGCGACGCCCGCGCTCACGAAGCCGATCGATTCTTCGTACACGGCCGACCAGGTCAGCGCGTCGCGCTGCGTGGCCTGTGCCTGTGCTGCGCTCGTCACCTCGGCCTGTGCCAGCTCTTGCGGGCTGAGCGGCTGCTTCTGCCACTCGCAAGCGAAGCCGCTGGCATAGCCTTGCGCGATCGACTCGACCAGCGCGGCATCGTGTACGCGCGCGCCTGCTTCCTGCAGGGTGATGGGGAGCTTGCCGCGGAAGGGATCTTCGTTGCGCGGCGGATAACCGACCTGTGCCGCCTGCAGCCAACAGCTGCTGCGGTCGGAGATGAAGAGCTCCACCAGCACCCGACCATCGGCAGCGGCTTGCCAGGCGACGTACGCGGCCGGTCGCAGCTCGACGCTGAGAAAGTCGCGACCGAAGTAGTGGGCGTTGGCGCCCGCCAAGCGCAGGCCCTGCAGGGCACCGCGCACGTTGCGGTTGAGAATACGCAGCGGCGGACAGCTCATCAGCGCCGAGCGATCGTAGAGGCCGAGCGCGACGTACACGATTCCTGTGCCCGCGAGCACGCTGCCGCCGCCCGTGCTGCGCTGCAACACCGGTAGGCCGGTGCTGCCCGCGTCCGCCAGCGCCTGGTGCGCCTGCTGATACGCACCGAGCACCACGGTCTGCCCCTGCAAGCTCGCGCCGTACAGGCTGACCGGTGTGCTCGGTGTGCAGGCTTGCCAGCACGCTCTGCCGCGCCCGATGGCGAGCGCCGGGTCGAGCTGTTCTTCGATGCACAAGCGGGCTTTGGGCATGCTGGTCTCGCGCCGCGACTGGCCAACCGTGCGCACGGTAGACCAGTTGACGACAGGCGTCTGTAGCCCTACAGCATGCCGATGCGCAGCTCGCCGGCCAAGCGGCGCAGGCGCAGACCCGCCCAACTGGCCCACCCAACCGCTCACCCAACCGCTCACCCAACAGGACGCACCACCCATGCCCGCAGCGAGCACGCTAGACCCTGAGCTCAAGCAACGTATCGACAGCCTGGTCGCCAGCGACCGCGTGGTCTTGTTCATGAAGGGCTCGCGCAACTTCCCGCAGTGCGGCTTCTCGGCCACGGTCACGCAGATCCTCAACGGCCTGGTGCCGAGCTACGCCACCGTCAACGTGCTCACCGACCCGAACATCCGCGACGGCATCAAGGCCTACTCGCAGTGGCCGACCATTCCGCAGCTGTATGTCGACGGCAAGTTCGTCGGTGGCTGCGACATCGTGCGCGAGATGTTCCAAGCCGGCGAGCTGCAGTCACTGCTCGGGGTCAGTGCCGCTGCTCCCGCTGCGCAAGCCGAGCCCGCGCAAGCGCCCAAGCTCAGCGTGACCGACGCCGCCAAGCGCGCCATCGCCGAGGCCAAGGGCAACGAGCCCGGCACGCTGCGCCTGGAGATCAGCCCCGACTTCGAGCACGCGCTCTCGGTCGACGAGCCGAGCCCCAGCGACTTCCAGGTGGACGTCGGCGCGGGCTTCATTGTGCTGGTCGACCAGCAGAGTGCCGCGCGCGCCAACGCTGTGAGCATAGACTTCGCCGCAGCCAACGGCGGCGGCTTCGTCATCGAGAACCCGAACGAGCCGCCGAAGGTGCGTCAGCTCTCCGCGACCGGACTCAAGACCTTGATGGCTTCGGGCGAGCGCCTTTCGCTCTTCGACGTGCGCACCGAAGACGAGCGCAAGATCGCCAGCATCGCAGGCTCGCGCCTGTTCGATCGCCAGGCGGCCGCCGACATCGAGTCGATGGACAAGAACACCGCGCTGGTCTTCTACTGTCACAGCGGCATGCGCAGCCAGCAGGCTGCCGAGCGTTTCGTGCAGCACGGCTTTCGCCGCGTCTACAACCTGGCCGGCGGCATCGACGCCTGGTCGACGCAGGTCGACCCGCAGACGCCCCGCTATTGAGGCG
>JADGRE010000365.1 GCA_017881185.1 Pseudomonadota bacterium
CAATGCCGTGGTCATCGCCGACAGCCGCGAACAGGGGGACGAGACCCGCAATCGTTTCTGCGGAGGCTCCGCGCTGAACGCGAGCAACAGCCTCGACTACGCCACCTTCATGCGCTTGGCGATGCGCGGCTCGCTCCAGGCACGCTACACCACCGCGAACCTCGGCTTTCGTTGCGCGGCCGATGACCCTGCAGCCAAGCGCGGCAAGGCAACACGCTGATGTTCCTGCTCCACCGCGCCCGCTGGCTGCTGCTGACAGCTGTGCTCGGCTGTTCGCAGCCGGCGAGCCACGGGCACGAGGGAACGCCGTCTCTTGTTTCCGTCGATGCAGCTGTCAAGCCGAAAGCAGCGCCGAAGAGCTCGTCAACGCCTGCGGGCAAGCCTACGCCGGGCACGACACCGTCGGCTTCGGTCTATCAACTGCACGTCGCCCTGGTCGATCAAGACGGCAAGGCGCGCGGACTCGACGCGTTTGCTGGCCAGCCGGTGATCCTCAGCATGTTCTACTCGTCGTGCACGGCCATGTGCCCGCTGCTCATCACGCACCTGCACGAGCTGGAGGCGGCGCTGTCGCCGGCGGCGCGTGCCAAGACACACTTCTTGCTGGTGAGCTTCGACCCGGAACGCGACACGCCCCAGAAGCTGCGCAAGCTGGCGGCGGACCACGGCATCGACACCAAGCGCTGGAGCCTGGCGCGCACCAGCCCTGGCTCGGTGCAGGAGCTCGCCGCCGTGCTCGACATTCGCTACCGGCGCCTACTTACCGGGGAGATCGCGCACGCCAGCGTGGTCAGTGTGCTCGACCGGTCCGGCGTCGTCGTCAAGCGAGCGGACGATACCGGCGGGCAAGCCGCAGAGCTCGCGCGCATCGTCGAACGGACGCTCGCTGGGCGCTGACGCTCATCCAGTGCTCTGGATGCGCTCGTAGAGCGCCGGCCACACGTCCGCCAACGCGTGCTCGCTCATGCGGTACAGCATGCCTTCTTCCTTCATGTTGTGCTGCTGCAAGAAAGTCATCAGCGTGTCACCGGTGTCCATCAAGGTGTCGTGGTCAGCCGCGTCGAGCGCGCTGTGCATCTGATCCAGTAGCGCGCGCGCCTGACGATGCTCCGCCGACATGACTGCGGTCGGGCCGTCGGTCATGCCCGTCGCGCGTTCGAACTCGGGAAACAACACTTCTTCCTCGAGCAGGAAGTGTGCGCGCACGCTGCGATCGAAGCGCGAAAACGCGCCGTTGATCTGCGCGGCGTCCTTGGTCGCTTCGGCCGCTTCGAGCGCCACCCAGAAGGCGTCGGCCTCGCGGTGCTGCTTGGTGAAGTACGCGCTCAAGCTCGAGGTGGGGGACGTCATCGAGGCCTCCGGTGTCGCAGCATATGGTATGAACGAAGCTCAGTCATATGACAGATCTCGAAAATGCCCGGCTATCGCAAATGACCTTGCGTGAGATCATCGCGGGCGTATGTCCATGAACGCAGCGCTTCCCCGCCAGATTGCGTCCAGGGCCGGGCTGCGCCTCGATCAGGCTCCGCCGCTGTCCATTCCGCTGCGCTTCTTCCTGAGCGCGCCGCTGTTCATGCTCGCGGGCGCAGCTTTGCTCATCGGCTCACCTGGCGATCCCGCGCTCTCGCGCTACCTTTTTCCCACCATCGCACTGACGCACCTGACCACGCTCGGTGTGCTTTCCATGGTGATGTTTGGTGCGCTGTACCAGCTGACACCGGTGGTGGCTGCTTCGCCTGTGCCGCGCATCGGCACGGCGCGCTTGGTGCACGCGACGCTCTGCGTGGGCACGCTCGGTCTCGCCAGCGGACTTCTGCTGCACCAGCGACATCTGCTCTACCCGGCCATCGGCGCGCTGGGCCTTGCGTGGTTCGCCTTCATCGTCCCGGTCGGTCTCGCGCTGTGGCGTTCGCCTGCGGGCACCGAAGCCACCGTGAAGGGCATGCGCCTGGCCGTGCTGTGTCTGGGCCTCGTGGGAGCGCTCGGCCTGTGGATCGCGCACGGCCACGCTGGCCTGCCGTTTCCCGGACCGCGACCGTTGTGGATGGGCGTGCACCTGGGGCTCGGATTGCTCGGCTGGGTCGGGTCGCTCATCACGGCGGTGTCGTTTCAGGTCTTGCCGATGTTTTATCTGACTCCGCCGCTGTCAGCTGCGCACCAAAAGACACTACTGGTTGCCATCGCCTGTAGCGTCGTACTCGCCGTGCTCGGGCTCACAGCGAGCGCGCTCTTGCCCGCACAACCTGCGGCGAGCGTCGCACGCGTGCTGAGCTATGCGTGGTTGCCTGCGGCCGCGAGCGTCTGGGTCGCCATGCCGCTACTCACGCTGCGCGCGATCGCGCGCCGGCAACGCAAGCGCGCTGACGCCTCGCTGCGCTTTTGGAAGGCCGGTCTCGGCTGTGCGCTGCTCTGTGCGGGGTTGAGCGTTGCCGCCGTCAGCCGCGAGGACCCGCGCACGGAGCTCCTGCTCGGTTGGTTTGCGATCTTCGGGTGGGCTTTGCTCATCATGCACGGCATGCTCTACCGCATCGTGCCGTTCCTGGTTTGGTTCCATCGGCTCTCGCACCTGGTGGGCATCGTGCCTGTGCCGTCGGTCGGCAAGCTGCTACCCGAAGCCTGGCCGGCTCTTGCCTTCGGGCTTCACCTCGGCGTGTTGGCCGCGGGCGGCTGCGGCATCTGGCTACGTTCCGGCCTGCTCGTCCGCATCACCGGCTGCTTGCTCGCAGCGCTCGCGCTGCAACTGTTTCGCGCGCTGTTGCATCTGGCACGCTACCGGGCGCCCACGCTCGCTGGTGCTTCTCAGAACTGAACCGTGCGACTGAGCCGATCTTGTTCGCGCAGCTGCTTTCGCGGCGCGTAGAATTCGCGCCACAGGCGCAGGTAGCCCTGTAGCAATTGGTCGGGGCTCATCCGCGCTGGGCGAAACACCACGTTGGCGTCGTTGTAGCGCGAGAAGTCCTGGTGCAAGAGCCGCCCCTGTTCGAGCAAGCGAATGTAGCTCGGCGTGCCGGGATACGGCGTGCGAATGGCGAACTCGGCCTTGTGCAACTTGGCACGGTCGGCGAACTCCAGGATGCGATCGAAAGAGCCCTGGTCGTCGTCGTCGTTGCCGACCAGGAACGAGGTGTAGGGCTCGATGCCGAAGTCGGCACACTTGGCGATGGCCTCGTGCGCACGCGCCAGCGCTTCGGGGTTCTTGCCGGTGAACGCGCCCTGCGTGATCGGATCGAAGCCGCCCACCAGGTAGAACATGTTCACGCCGGCCGCGCGTAGTCGCGACAAGAACGCCGGCGGCGTCGCCAAGATCATGGGCATGGAGATGCCGATGTAGCTGATGGCGGCGGGCGCTTCGCGTGCAGCCAGCGCGTCGAGCAGCTCTCCGAAGT
>JADGRE010000366.1 GCA_017881185.1 Pseudomonadota bacterium
CAGGGCGCGACGCCGAGCACACCGGCCGCTGCTCCCGCCGCTACCGCAGCAGCCACCGGCACCATCCACGGCACCATCACAGCGATGCCTCCGGCAGCTGCCAAGTCCGCCGTGGTCTACCTGCAGGACGGTCCAGTGGCGCAACCCGTGAACGCTTCGATCATCAACAAGCAGATGAGCTTTGCGCCGTATATCAGCGTCGTCACGACGGGCGGCAAGGTGACCTTCGGCAACAATGACCCGTTCCCGCACAACATCTTCACGCCCGACCACGAGAAGTGGGATCTGGGTCAGCTCGATCAGCACGGCGTCAAGGCCAAGACCTTCACCAAGCCCGGCGCCTATACGCTGCTGTGCAACTTGCATCCGAACATGAAGGCGTACGTGTTGGTCGTCGGCTCGAGCTACTTCGCCAAGAGCGATGGCAAGGGCAACTTCACGATCAAAGACGTGCCGGCCGGTACGTACAAGTTGAGCGCGTGGGCTCCCGGCGTGCAGACTGCCACCCAGAGCGTGACCGTCAGCGGCGACACCGCCGTGAGCTTCGAGTTGCATCGCTAGGAGAACCCACGTGAAGATCAAAACCGTGTTGCTGTGTGCTGTGCTTGCCGCTGCTGGCTGCAACAAGAACGACGACGCGTCGGCGACGCCCGCAGCGCCCGAGCAGCCGTCGGCGCCGCCGCCGGCCCCGGCGGCCCCCGCGGCGCCAGCGCCAGCGCCTGCCGCCGCAGCGCCAGCTCCGGCAGCGCAGCCGACAGCTGCAGCCGCTGAACCCGCGGCCCAGCCGAGTGCCGCAACCGCGGCTGCACAACCGAGCGCGGCCGGCAAGGCCGACGTCGAAGTGCACATCGGCGTGAGCGCCAGCGCCATGGCTTTCGATGTCACCAAGATCGCCGCCAAGCCCGGGCAGAGCGTGCATGTGGTGCTCGAGAACAAGGGTCCGGGCGTGCTGCCGCACAACTGGGCGTTGGTGAAGGCGGGCAGCGAGGCCGCCGTTGCAGCTGCCGGTCTCAAGGCCGGTGCAGCGCTCGGTTACATCGCGGAGGGGCAGGACATGCTCGCGCACACCGAGATGGTCCAGCCCGGCAAGACCGGCGAGGTCACGTTCAACGCGCCTGCAGAGCCCGGCAAGTACCCGTACATCTGCACCTTCCCCGGGCACTACGTGATGATGAAGGGCGTGCTCGAAGTCGCGCCGTGACTATCCTGGCATGAGCACCGCGGCGTGCCGGTCGGTTGCGCGCGGGCGAGCGGCGGCGCAATGATGGGGTGGGGTGCCATAGTGTGCCCAGGGAGCGGAACCCATGCCCTCGAACCCACGGATACACGCGCTGGTCGGTGTCATCGCGGGGGTGTCGCTGAGCGCCATCGCCGCCATGGCGATGGCTGTTGGCGCGGTCACGGGCAGCGTTACGCACCCGCGCGGGCGGGAGAACCTCGTCGTATTCGTGACCCAGACTGCGGAGAAGTTCCCGGCGCCGACCGCGCACGCTGAGATGGACCAGAAGCGAATGCAGTTCAGTCCGTTCGTCCTGCCGGTCGTTGTGGGCACCACGGTCGACTTCCGGAACCATGATTCGGTCGCCCACAACGTGTTCTCGCCCGACGCAGAGCGCTACAATCTCGGCACTTGGCGGCCGGGGACCTCGCACAGTCACCGGTTCAATGCGCTCGGCGTATACGCGCAAGCTTGTGCGCTGCATCCGGAGATGCAGGCGTATATCCTCGTGCTGCAGAACCCGTACTTCGCCGTCACCAAAGCGAATGGGGCGTTCAGCTTGCCGGCCATGCCAGATGGCAGCTACGCGGTGCAGGTATGGGGCGTGAAGCTGTCGAGTGCCGACAAGGCGCGGCACTTCCCCCTCAAGGTGGCGAGCGGGATGGCAACGCTGAAGATTGCGTTCTAGTGCTCAGACCACAGACATGCCCGAAGCCGACCCACCTCCAGCACCGAACGCCAGCGCAGCCGTCAGCGGCGACGCACCGGCGTTCGCCAGCTGGTGGAAGGGCCAAGCAGCTGCGCATGCCGAGCATCTACGCTCGAGCGTCCCGTGTCGCGCGGCCTGCCCAGTCGACACCAATGCCGGCGGCTACGTCGGGCTGATCGAGCACGGCTTCTACGATGAGGCGTACGCGCTGGCGCGCAGGACCAACCCCTTCGCCTCGGTCTGCGGCCGTGTCTGCGCTCACCCGTGCGAGCCCGCGTGCCGGCGCGCGGCCACCGACGCCCCGCTCCAGATCCGCGCCCTCAAGCGCTTCGTGAACGAGCGCCTGGGCGTCGAGAGCGGTCGTTCGTTCGAGCAGATCCGCGAGCTCATCGCAGTACCGCGACCGAAGACCCAGCAGCCCGGACGCGTGGCGATCATCGGCGCCGGACCTGCCGGACTGTCGTGCGCACACGACCTCGCGCTCATGGGCCACCGCGTGACGGTCTACGACGCGGCCCCGGTCGCCGGTGGGATGATGCGCCTGGGGATTCCCGAACATCGCTTGCCGCGTGCGGTGCTTCAGCTGGAGGTCGACTTCATCGAGCTCCTTGGTGTCGAGCTGCGCCTGGGCGTGGAGATCGGTCGTGACCTGACCTTCGACGAGCTCGTCGCCGGGCATGACGCGGTCTTCGTGGCGGTGGGCTGTCGCAAAGACGCGCAGCTGGGCATTGCGGGCTCGGAGCTTGAAGGCGTGTTGACGGCGGTCAATTTTCTGGCGCACGTCAACATCGGCATCCCGATCGAAGTCGGAGAGCGTGTGGTGGTGATCGGAGGCGGCAACGTCGCCTACGATGTCGCGCGCACGGCGCGTCGCTTCGGCGAGGTCTCCGCCCGCGAACGAGAGCGCAACCAGCTCGCGTTCGAGGCCGCCGTGGTCGCGGCACGTATCCTCGGCCGCAGGGTGACGGTGCTCACGCTCGAGTCGCGCGACGAGATGCCTGCAGACGAGCAGATCATGGAGGAGGGTGCACAGGAGGGTATCCAGCTGGTCAATGAGCGGGCCCCGACCGAGATCCTTTCCGACCGAGGCCGGGTGCGCGGGTTGCAGACGCTGAAAGTGCGTCGCCTGTTCGACGCCGCCGGGCGCTTCGCGCCGGATCTCGTGCCGGGCACCGAGCAGGAATTTGCTTGCGACACCGTGATCACGGCCATCGGGCAGATCGCCGATCTGACGTTTCTCGGCGCGGACCACGGCATGGAGGTCGGCCCGCAGAACACGCTGAAGGTCGATTCGGCGACGCTCGCGACCAGTCGGCCGGGCGTGTACGCCGGCGGCGACATCGCGTTCGGACCTCGCATCGTGATCGAAGCCGTGGCGGACGGACAGCGCGCGGCCAAGTCGATCGACACGCAGCTCACGGGCCGCTCCGATGCGCCGACCGCGATCCACTT
>JADGRE010000180.1 GCA_017881185.1 Pseudomonadota bacterium
TTTCGAGGAGCGCGCGGAGCCTACTCCTGTAGGTGAGCACGCACCGGAGAAAGCGAAGGCGGATCGCGACGTGGATCGCGGTCCAGGCGTTCCTGTTTACTTGATGGTCGAGCCGCTGACCTGCGGCTGCGGGCCGGTCTTCTCGAAGATGCCGGGCAAGCCCTGCGTCTCGAAGCCAGCGCTCGGATTGCTCATCAAGGTGGAGTCTTTGATGACGAGCGTGCCGGTGTCGTCGTTGCTCACGTAGAAGATGGCGCCGCCGCCCTCGTTCGCGCTGTTGTTCGACATCTCGGTGCCGCACACGGTCAGCGTGTAGGTGTTGCCGTCGTTGTAGATGGCACCGCCGCTACCACCACCGGGCGTCCCACTCTTGGCCGGATTGGCACCGTTGCCTATCGCTTTGTTGTAGCTGAACAGGCTGTTGAGCACCGTGTACGAGACGCCGATGCTGCTCAAGCCGCCGCCGTTCGAGCACACGTTGCCGAGATCTTTGCTGCCGCCGAAAGTGCAACCCACCACGTAGGCCGGCAAGCCCATCGACTGGCTGAGCACGCGGATCGCAGCGCCGCCGAGATCGGGGCCGGTGCTGTCGCAGACGTTCTTGATGAAGCGCGAGTTGATGACCTTGAAGCGACCGCCGCGCACGAAGATGGCGCCGCCGCCCCCACCCTCGGTGGTGTCACCGGTAGAGTTGCCGTCGGTGAAGGTGAGGTTCTGCACCGTCAGCTGCGGGGTGTCCTGGTCCTGGCAATGACTGGTGGTCCACTTCTGCGCTTGGTCGCAGGTGTTCTGGTAGAGGATGCGCGTCTTGCCACCGCCGCTGAGCGTGACCTTGCCGCCACCGTCGATGATGATCTTCGGCCCGGTGTCGTTCACGACCTTTGCGGGCGCGCTGAGCGTGATGGTGACGGGATCGGGTCCGCAGTTGAAGGTGATCACGCCGCCCTCGGCGACAGCTGCAACGAGTGCGTCGCTCGTACAGCTGGCGGCGGTTCCCGTGCCGATCACCGTCGTGGGGTGCGAGCTGTCTTCGGGCATCGCTGCTGCGGGCACCGCGCAGTGGCCGTTCGGGTTGCCGAAGGTGGTGGTGATGGTGCCCGCGCCCGCGTCGGCGCCTCCGGCGTCAGTGCCGCTGCCTGCGCTACCGCTGCCCGCGTTGCCGCTACCTGCAGCGCCGTTGCCGGCGCTCCCGGTGCCGTTGCCTGCGCCGCCGCCACCGCCGCTGGCGGCGGAGGTTCCGGCAGCGCCCGCGCCTGCACCCGAGCTACCGGCTTGCGAGCCGGCTGCGCCGGAATCGACGCCTGCGTTGGACTGCTTGCTGGCCTTGCAGGCCCACAGCGAAAGCGCGCAAGCCAACCACAACGTTACCCTGGCAGCTCCGGAACGCGACATGGCGGTACCTCCGGCCCGCACGATAGCGCGGTTGCCGCCCGAAGACGACAGTGGCCCGATCCTGCGTCGTCAGCCCTGCGCGAGGCGACTGCAGGCCAGGCGCAGGGTGTCTTCGCGCGGGGCGCTGGTGTCGAGCACCAGGTGCTGTTGCTCGCTCAGCTCGCGGACCGGCTCGTAGCTGGCGACGAAGGCGTCGAGCAGCTCGGGACCCGCATCGCTGACGCTCTCGCCGCGCGCCTTGCGGCGCTGCAGACGCTCCCGACACACGTCGACCGGCGTGCGGCACTCGATGAACACGAACCCTGCGCCGTGCCGAGCCGCCAGCTCGCGCATGCTGACACGCTCGGCTGCCGAGCGGAAGCTGGCGTCGACGATCACGCTGCGTCGGCTCGACAGCACCGCAGCCGCGTCGGCGCGCAGCCGCGTGTACACGCGCTCGCTGGCAGACGCCGAGTAGGCGCCGGCAAAGGCCTCGTGACCCAGCACCTCGGTGGCCGCGACCTGCGCCAGATGCTTGCGCGTGCGATCGGCGCTGACCACGGGCAGTGACAGCTGCGCCGCGAGCCCTTCCGAGAGCGCGCTCTTGCCCGAAGCGATCATGCCACCCACGGCGCACAACACCGGCGGCGCCACCGGCTCGCGCGCGCACGCCAGTGACAAGAGGTAGTGCTTGCGCACCTGCTGGGAGAGCCGCTGCCGCACGCCAAGCGGCAACGCGCCGTCGGCCTCCACGATGGACCCCACCTTGGCGCGCACGTACGCGCGGTAGCTCTCGTAGAAGTCGACCAAGCGGTAGAGCTCGTAGTCGTGGCTGTGCATCGCGTAGGCGGCGAGCAAGGTCTCGGCGAGATCGACCCGCTCGTGCCACACCAAGTCCATCGACAGAAACGCGAGATCTGCGCACACGTCCGCGTAACGAAAGCGTTCGTTGAACTCGATGCAGTCGATGATGTCGACGCTGCCGTCGTCGGCGAGGTACACGTGCTCGAGGCGCAAATCGCCGTGTCCGTCGCGCACCCTGCCCTGGGCGATGCGCGCAGCGAACAGCTCGGCGTGCGCGTCGAGGAAGCCCAACTGGTAGCGCCGAATCTCCTCGAGCTCGCTCGCTGTCAGGTGTGCGGGCGCGCTCTGCCCGGTCTGCGCGAAGTTCTCCTCGACGTTGCTGCGAATCGAGACCGATTCACCGAACTGCGCGGCGCGCGCCTCGATGCCGATCTCCTCGTGAAAGCGCGCCAGCCGTCGTGCGACCGCGACCACCTGCTCGCGCGTGAGCTGACCGTCTTTCAAGCGTCGTTCGGCCGAGTCCTGGTCGCGTAGCCGGCGCATCTGCACCGCCCAGTCCACGACTTCGCCGTCACCACCAACGTGGTGCACGCCCTGCGCATCGCGACAAATGGGCACGACGCGCTCGTACACGCTGGGCGCAAGCCTGCGGTTGAGCAGCAGCTCCGCTTCGCATGCCGCCTTGCGCGCGCCAAGCGTGCGAAAGTCGAGGAAGCCGAGCGACACCGGCTTCTTCACCTTGAGCACGTGCTGCGACCGCATGAACACCCACGAGATGTGGGTCTGCCGCAGCTCGTCACTGCTCGCCAGCAGATCGTCGTGCAACGCGCCCATCGCAGCCCAGTCTAGTCGACTTCGTCCTCGAGCGCGCGCAGCACGTCCACGTAGCTCACGATGCCCACGAGCTCTGTCGTGCCTGGGCTGACCACGGGGACTGCGCTCAGCTTTTCGTCGAGCAAGAGACCGATGATCTCTTTCAAGGTGGCCTCGGTGTCGACCGTGACCACGCCGCCGGCCATCAGGTCGCCCACATGGTCGCGCAGACGTGCGCGCAGCGTCTGTGACGTAGCGGCATCTTGTACGAGCGAGAGCCCGAGGCTGCGGAAGTCACGGTCGCTGACGATGCCGATCACGTCTTGGCCACGCACCACGGGCAAGTGGCGAATGTCCCGCTCGCCCATCAAGCGCAGCGCTTCGTCGATGGTGGTGCGCTCGCTTACCGTGACTGGATTGGACGTCATGATGTCTTCGGCGGTCATCGGATTCCTCTAGGCACAGGCCCCGCTTCTACATAACCACGCGCGGGCCGATGCAAACCGCTTCCGCGAATTGGCGTTCAACGCACACATGCGTATGTAGTTGCTGCGGACCCCATGCCCGATCTCCAGAAGCTCGAACCCATCGATTACGTGTACGCGGCCTTGCGTACGGCCGCGCTCGCGTTCGGGGTCGCTTATGCCTACCTGGATCAAGGTGGTGGCGTCGGGGTCCGCACCGATATGTTGGTGGCCTTCGGGGTGTTCGCCGCGTACGGGATGCTGGCGTACGTCGCGGGCTTCAGCGCGCTGACCTCCGGCCACAACCACGGCTTCTACGCAGCACTCGGCGCCGCCGACCTGCTCTTCGTGGTCTACCTCATGCATCTCACCGGCGGGGTGCAGAGCCCCTTCTACCGGGCGTTGTACCTGTGGGTCGCGATGCCCGCGTTTCGCTTCGGCCTGCGCACCGGCAGTTTGGCTTCTGCCGTCGCGTTCGCCGTGTTCAGCTGGTTCTTCTTCACCGGCACGCTGCCCGTGTGGGAAGTGGGCGTGAAAGCGGGAGGCTTGTTGCTTCACGGCCCGCTGATCGGCTACTTGGTCGACCGCGAACGCAGCTCGCAAACCCGGTCCAATGAGCGGACAGCCACTTGATCGCCTGTTTTCTCCCCGTGCCGTGGCGGTCGTGGGTGTCAGCGACCGCGCGCAAAGCGTAGGCGGCCAGGTCTGGAGCAACCTGCGGCAGGGCGGCTTTGCCGGCGCGCTCTTCGCGGTGAACGCCAAGCACCCGCAGGTGCGTGGCGTGCGTGCGTATGCCAGCGTCGCAGCGCTCCCGCAGTCGGTCGATCTGGTGGTGGTCGCCGTTCCAGCTGCCGAAGTACCCGGCGTACTGCGGCAGTGCGGCGAGCGCGGCGTACGCTTCGCAGTGGTGCTGTCGGCAGGTTTTGCGGAAGTCGGGCCTGCGGGGGCGCAGCTTCTGCGCGACGCCCTCACCCAAGCGCGCGCGTCCGGTGTGCGCATGCTCGGACCCAACTGCCTGGGTCTGATGCGGGCGTCGAGCGCGCTCAACGCCAGCTTCGGCCGCGCCGGCACTCATCCAGGCAAGCTTGCGCTGATCTCGCAGTCGGGCGCCATCTGCAGCGCCGTGGTCGACTGGGCGCAAGCGCGCGGCATCGGCTTGTCCACCGTCGTGTCGATGGGCGCTGCAGCAGACCTGGGCTTCGGCGATGTGCTCGACTACCTTGCGCTCGATCCCGAGACCGACGCCATCTTGCTGTATGTCGAGGGCATCGAGCATGCGCGGCCGTTCATGAGTGGGCTGCGTGCTGCCGCGCGCATGAAGCCAGTGCTCGTGGTGAAGGCGGGGCGGCACGAGGCGGCGGCGCGGGCAGCTGCATCGCACACGGGTGCGGTGGTGGGTGACGACGCGGTGTTCGGCAGCGCGCTGCGACGTGCGGGCGCAGTGCGGGTGCCCGGCTTGGAAGCGTTGTTCTCGGCTGCCGAGATCTTGGCCCGCGCGCACCACATCGCCGGCGATCGCCTGGCGATCGTGACCAACGCCGGTGGCGTCGGCGTGCTCGCGGTGGATCGCGCGCTCGATCTGGGCCTACAGCTGGCAGCCATCGAAGGCGAGACACGCAAGCAGCTCGAGGCGCTCTTGCCGCCACACGCCGCCAAGCACAACCCGATAGACCTGCTCGGCGACG
Source organism: Pseudomonadota bacterium (assembly GCA_017881185.1). Taxonomy (GTDB): domain Bacteria; phylum Myxococcota_A; class Polyangia; order Polyangiales; family JAFGIB01; genus JADGRF01. The sequence goes on from JADGRE010000180.1 coordinate 5,138, forward strand.
CAGCGCCAGAGCGCTACCGACACGCCATGGAGCTGTGCCTGCGCGACGCGAAGATCGACGCAGTGCTGGTGCTGGTCACGCCACAGACCATGACGCGCTGCGAGGAAATCGCGAACGAGGTGGTGGCCTGCGCGCAGCGCACCCGCAAGCCGGTGCTCGCATGCTTCATGGGCGGGCTGCAGGTCGAGGCCGCGCGCGCAGAGCTGCTGGCGCACCGCGTGCCGAGCTTCGATTCGCCCGAAGAAGCCGTCGAAGCGTTCGCCGACCTCGTGGCGTTCCGGAACAACCAGCAGCAGCTGCTGCACGTCCCAGAGCCCTTGGCGGAACAATCTCCGTCGAACGTCGAGGCCGCGCGCGCGGTGATCGCGGCAGCATTGAACAGCGGGCGCAAACTGTTGTCGCAACTGGAAGCGCGCGCCGTGCTGCGAGCCTTCGGCATCCCGTGCCTCGAAGGTCGGAGCGCGGGTAGCGCCGATGCCGCCGTGGCTGCAGCTGACGCGCTCGGCTACCCCGTGGCGCTGAAGATCGACTCGCCCGACATCTCCCACAAGACCGAGGTGGGCGGCGTGCGCTTGTCGCTGCACGATGCCGCGCAGGTGCGTGCGGCCCACGCGCAAATGCTCCACGACGTGCACGAGCGCGCGCCCAACGCGGCAGTGCGTGACGTCCTCGTCGAGCCCATGGCCGCCAAGTCCCAGGCGCGCGAGTTGCTGGTCGGCACCGTGCGCGACGCCGCGTTCGGCCCCGCAATCGCCTTCGGCCCCGGCGGCACGCTGGTCGAGCTCTTCGGTGGACCCGAGATCGCGCTGCCACCGCTCAACACCGAGCTGGCGCGCGCCATGCTCGCGCGCTCGCGCGCAGCGCGCTGGTTGGGTGCCTACCGCGACTTGGCCCCGGTCGACAGCGAGGCACTCGTCAGGCTGCTGATGCGCGTCTCCGAGCTGGTGTGCGAGCTGCCCGAGCTCGTGGAGCTCGACCTCAACCCGGTGCTGGCCGGTCCGTGGGGCGTGCTGGCGCTCGACGCGCGCATCGTGGTCGGGAAGGTCACAGCCGGCGCCGCACCCTATTCACACCTCGCCATCGCACCCTACCCGCGGCACCTCGAACGACAAGCACACCTGCGCAGTGGCCAAGCGGTCACGCTGCGCCCGATCCGCCCCGAAGACGCGCGCATGGAAGAGCACTTCGTGCGAGATCTGTCCCCGCAAGCCAAGTACTTCCGCTTCATGCAAGCCCTGGTCGAGCTAACCCCGCAGATGCTCGTGCGCTTCACCCAGATCGACTACGACCGCGAGCTGGCGTTCATCGCCGTCTCGCAAGCGCAGCAGCAACCCCGCGAGCTGGGCGTGGCACGCTACGTGGCCGATCCCGACGGTCAGGGTTGCGAATTCGCCGTGGTGGTCGCGGACGCAGTGCGCCACCAGGGCCTGGGAACGCAGCTGATGGCCGCGCTCATCGACGCGGCGAAGGCCCGCGGTCTGCAGCAGATGCACGGCGAGGTGCTGGTGGAAAACACTGCGATGCTGGCGCTCGTGCGGCGGCTGGGGTTCGCGATGGTCACCCACCCCGAAGATCGCACGCTGATGCAGGTGACGCTGGCGTTGAGCTAATTACGCAGGAACGCATGGACCGCGATCCGCGTCGCGATCCGCCTGCGCTTGCTCCGGTGCGTGCTCACCTACAGGAGTAGGCTCCGCGCGCTCCTCGAAACCGAAGGCGCCTCGCTCGTGTCTCACGGTCCATGCGTTTCTATCTAGCGCCCAGCAGAAGAACTCCACTGCCGACTCCTGTTGATCATCCTTGCGCGTGCCCGCAAGAGTCACGAGGGCATCTCGATACGCGGCAAGCGCGTACGACTTGGAGGCTTCATCGAGACGATAGGTCCACAGACCATCCGGTCACCCATCACGGGTTAGAGCGACGCTGAGCTGAGCCGCGGGGTGGCAGGTTGTTGCGCGCAGGCGGGCGTGGGGGGTCCTGTGTTCGAGGGCGCACCGAGCAGCTGCAACGGTTGGTTGCGTCCTGGTGCCGGCGGCTCAGCGAAACCTGGACCGTCGCGCCCGCGTCCGGGAGGGGCCCGCACCTGCCCGCGCGTCGCACGGGGGTGCTCGCCAGCGTCTGGGTCGGATCGGAGCCGTCGAGCGTTCAGTGTGCGGTAGCGCCGAAAAACGCGCGGCGAATCTCTTGTCCGCAGGCGACCGACTTCTTGTACGCGTCGCTGGCCGTGTCCTGACGCGCGACGATGCCGTAGTGGGTCTGGCTCGCGTCGATCCAAGGGTAGAAGCCGTAGTAGCCCGGGCTGCTGAAGCTCCCGTCGCCATTGCCGTCGTCCTCGACCCAGTGTCCGTACGAGTAGTGCCAGGCTGCCGGCGCTGGGCTCGACAACGCACTGGGGCAGGTGCTTCCGGGCAGCGTGCACACGGCACGCTCTCCGAGGTGCCCTCCCAACGCCAACCTCTTGCTGAGCATCTTCTGCAGGAACGCTCGATAGTCCGCGGGCTTCACGCGCATGCCCCCGGCCAGCTGTGGAGACGAGTAGGCGAGCCCAAGCTCCGTGCCGAGCAAGCTCGAGATGTCAGCTGCCAACTTGCGGTCGTCGTCGGCACCGAGGCCGAGATCGACCGCGTACTTCTGGAAGTGACCCCCGTCGTAGAAGAAGTGCCCGACACGCGCAGGCGTGAGCTTGCCATTGTTGCCGGCGGTCAGGCACGCCTGCACGCTGGTGGTCGAGAGACAGCTGGCGAAGCTGAGGCTGGTGTACCCGCTCTGCATGGTCATCGCGGCGAAGTCGATGTCGCTCAGCTTGTCTTTGAAGCGCTCCACGACGTACGCGCCGAACACCCACTTCGAGGCCGATGCAATGCCCATCGCCGTGGTCGCGCTGTAGCGATTGTCACCGACCGAACCCGAGGCGAGCACCCGCGTGCCGTCTCCGAGCTCCCAGTAGAAGGGAGAGATCGCCATGCACGGCGGCTGCGTCGTGGCGGCCTGCGTCGCCGCCGTCACGCGTGCGGGCATGTCACTGGCAACGGCTGCGTCGCCCGCGGCGTCCGGCAGCGAAGCGGCATCAGCCGAGCCCGTGGCCATCGCCGCATCGGCCCCGCCAGGGGTCGTGCCCGCGTCGTGCGAGCCCACCCCTGCGCTGCGCTGCGCACAGCCCGCAAACCCAGCGACCAACCATACGCACAGCACAGCCCCAATCTCCGCGCTTCGTCCTTTGCCCACCACGACCTCCTGCGCGCACGCGCGCTACCTGCTCGAACCGGCGAGGGCCGTACGAGTTGCGCACCGCAGGCGCACGCGCCTGCATTGTACGTGCGACGGTGCAGTGCGCGCACTTGCACCTGCCAACTTCGTACGCCCAGGCACATGGCGCTCATTGCGCCCGGGCGAGTACGATAAGCTGGAGCACTCCGCCGCGCACCTCTGGCGTCCGCGCGCACCGACGGATCGATGTCAGCCAACAAGCTGTTTCAGTTACTCGCGCGCCCCGAGATCACCGAGATCGCCTTGCAGACGGGGCGGCCCGCGTGTGCTCTGGTCGACAACGCGTACCGCCGCATCGGCCCGGAGCCGCAGCGCGACGAAGACATCATCACGGTGCTGGCGGCGGCCGGCGGGCGCGAGCACCTGCCAGGCCTCGCTGACGGCCGCGCGTGGGACTTCGAGGTTCCTTCCCTGGGCACGGTGCGCGTGTCGGCCCTCTACGACGGCGCGACGCTCAAGGCTTCGCTGCGCTTGATCGTGCGCAGCGCCACGGCCCAACGCGCGCCCACCACGCAGGCCGCACCGCAACCCAAGCCAGCCGCCGAGCCCGCGTTGCCCGAGCCCGTGCTTGCGCAAGCGCTGTCCCGACGAGAAGCGGCGAAGCAGGCAAGCCCCGCGCAACCCGCGCAACCGAGACGGCCCGTGCAGGATTGGACGGCGAACACGCTAGCGTCGTTCGACACGGATGCCGAGCCGCTCGCGGCAGCTGTGCCGGCACGAGCCGCGAGCCCTGCGGTGCCCGTCCACGTGGTGACGACGCACGATGCCTTCAACTTCGAGCCCGCAGGTTTGGCCCCCAGTCGACCGCCGCCGTCCGCTGCAGAAATCGCGCGACCGCGCGTCGTGCCGACCTTCGTCGGCGACGCGCTCGACGCCTTGCTGGGCAGAGCACGGCAGCTGCACGCCAGCGACGTGCACTTGCTGAGCAACCGCCCTCCCATGCTGCGCATCGCGGGCGAGCTGGTGATGCTCGGCGACCCGATCGACGAGCAGACCGCCGAGACCCTCTTGCTCGCGCGCGTGCCCGAAGCACAGCGCGCGCAGCTGCACGAGCACGGCTCGTGTGACTTCTCGCTCATCCATCCGGCGTACGGGCGTTTCCGGGCGAACATCACCCGACAGCGCACCGGCTGGAAGCTGACCGCGCGACCGATCGGCGAGATCATCCCCACGCTCGCCGAGCTCGGTCTGCCCGACTCGATCGCGAAGGCCACGCACCACCATCAAGGCTTGATCGTCGTCACCGGACCGACGGGCCACGGCAAGACGACCACGCTCGCTGCCATCGTGGGCATCATCAACCGCGAGACCACGCACCACGTGATCACGGTCGAAGACCCGATCGAGTTCGTGCACCCCACCGCCAAAGCGGTGATCTCTCAGCGTGAAGTCGGCACGCACACCAAGTCGTTCGCGGCCGCGCTCAAGGGTTCGCTGCGCGAAGACCCGGACGTGATCGTGGTGGGCGAGCTGCGCGATACCGAGACCGTGCGCATGGCCCTCACCGCGAGCGAGACGGGCCACCTGGTCATCAGCACCATGAACACGCCGAGCGCGGCGAAGGCCATCGAGCGCCTGATCGATCTCTTTCCGCCCGGCGATCAGCCGCAGGTGCGCATGACGCTGGCCGGCGGCCTGCGCTTGATCATCTCGCAGCGCCTGCTGCCCACGGCCGACCGCACGCAGCTGTGTGCAGCGGCCGAAGTGCTGCCCGGCAACTTGCCTTTGTGGAACCTGATCCGCGAGGGCCGCACCTATCAGATCGCGAGCCTGCAGCAGCGCGGCAAGGCGCTGGGCATTATCCGGCTCGACGAGTCGCTGGCCCAGTTGGTGAAGTCGGGACGCACCACCATGGAGATCGCACGCGAGGTGGCAGAAGCACCCGAGCAGCTCGAGGCGCTGGTGGCCGGCCGACCGGTACCCCTGACCAAGGCCGATGCCGCAGCGCAAGCGCAAGGCGGCACGCCCGTAGCTGCGCCTCGCAGCGGTGGCACGCTGACGGGACAGCCGGCGCCTGGCGCGGCGGCTGCGGCGGCCGCGGGCAAGAAGGGTGTGGAGCTGGGCAAGCAAGTGTTGTCGCGTGCCGGAAAGTTGTTCGGCGGCGACTGAGCAGCCGGGTGAGGTGAGCGTTGGCGAGCATCGATGCACTCTTCGACAAGCTGCTGGAGAAAAAGGGCAGCGACTTGCACCTGGGCGTGGGGCTGCCACCGCTCGGCCGCATCCGCGGCGAGCTCGTGGCCCTGCGCAACTCGCGCGTCACCAACGCCGAGATGCACGAGCTGCTCTTCGAGATCACGACCGAAGCACAGAAGCAGCAGATCGAGAACGAGTGGGATCTCGACTTCGCCTATCAGTACGGCACGCGCGCCCGCTTTCGCGCGAACTACTTCTACAAGCAGACCGGCCTCGCCGCGGTGTTCCGCACCATCCCCTCCAAGGTCTTGACGCTCACGGAGCTGAACACGCCGGAAGTCGTGCGCAAGCTCGCGGAAAAGCGCGCAGGTCTGATTCTGGTCACCGGTCCCACCGGCTCGGGCAAGAGCACCACGCTCGCCGGCATGATCGCCCACATCAACCAGACGCGCGCGTGCCACGTCCTCACCATCGAAGATCCGGTCGAGTTCGTGCACGAGCCTCTCAAGGCGCAGGTGACGCACCGTGAGGTCGGTCAGCACGCGTCGAGCTTCGCCGTGGCCATTCGTTCGGCGGGCCGCGAGAACCCCGACGTGATCCTGATCGGCGAGCTGCGCACCAACGAGACCATGAAGATGGCGTTGCAGCTGGCAAGCTACGGCGTGCTCGTCTTCGGCACCGTCCACACCAACAGCGCGCCGGCCACGATCGAGCGCATCGTGAACGCGTTCCCGACCGACGAACAACCGCAGGTGCGCGGCATGATGGCGGAGTCGCTGATCGGCATCGTCGCGCAGCAACTGCTCAAGACGGCAGACGGCAAGGGCCGCGTCGCAGCGCACGAGATCTTGCTCGGCTCGGTGGCTGTGTCCGCGATGATCCGCGAGGGCAAGACCTACCAGCTGGGCAACCTGATGCAGAGCGGTCGCGGCCAAGGCATGCAGACCATGGACATGGCGCTCGAGAAGCTGGTGCGCAACGGAACCATCGAGCTGGAAGTCGCGCTCGAAAAGGCCGAAGACAAGGACCAGTTCCGCAAGGTGTTCACCGACGAGCCGATGCAGCCGGTGCCGCCCGCGCCGCCCGCGCAGACCCCCAAGGCCTGAGCCGCGCACGGCTGCGCGACACACAGCTCGAGCCCGGTAGTGGTGGAGGACGACGCCTCGAGTGCGCTTAGGCTCCATGCACGAACAAATGAGCCGGTGACAGAACGTTTGGCGCTAGACGTTGCTCGCCGAGCACGACGAAACAGGATCACTTGTTCGTGCACGA
>JADGRE010000367.1 GCA_017881185.1 Pseudomonadota bacterium
CATCGCTACGCGTGCCACGGCGGCGAGATGCAAGCGAGCGGGAAGCGCTGCATCGGCATCGGCGGCGTGCGCATCGATAACGCCGTCGCCGAGCAACTGATCGAAGCCGTGGCGCCGTACGCGATCGAGGCGGCTGTCGAGGCGGCAGCACGCGCTGCGCGCACCGACGACGACGTGCGTCTCGCGCTCGGCCGTCAGCTGGAGGAGGCGAAGTACGAGGCGGCGCTCGCCGCGCGACGGCACGGCGCCGTCGACCCCGACAAGCGCCTGGTGGCGAGAGAGCTGGAAGCACGATGGGAATCAGTGCTCAAACAGGTCACCGAGATCGAAGGGCGAATCGCGGGTCTCGATGCCCAGCCGGCGTCTTCTTTGCGCGTCGATCTCGTCGATCTCAAGAGCCTCGCACACGATCTCCACGCTGCGTGGAACGCACCCACGGCCGACGCGCGAACCAAGCAGAGACTCGTGCGCATTCTCGTGCACGAAGTCGTGCTCGACCTCGACGACGCCTCAAAAGAGGTACTCACGACAATCCACTGGACTGGCGGTCGTCACACGGAACTGCGCGTTCCTCGCGTGCGCTCGCGGCGCTACTCCGACGATGACCGCCCGAGCGCGGTCGAAGTCATGCGGAAGATCGGCGGCCAGTCGTCCGATCGCGACACGGCAGCCACGATGAACCGGATGCGCGCCACGGGGGCGGCAACGTGGACAACGCAAAGCGCGCGCGAACTCCGTGAGCGACTCGGGATCGCGCCTTTCGATCCTGACTCCACGCAGCCTGAGATGATCAGCATCAATGAGGCGGCGAGGCGTCTGTCCATCGCCCCCGACTCCGTGCGCCGCCTCATCCGTGAGCGCGTACTCCCGGGCACCCAGGCCATGCCATCAGCGCCGTGGCGGATTCCGGCCTCCTCGCTCGACAACGAGACCGTCGCGGCCGCAGTGCAAGCGCTCAGTGAGCGTTGCACACGAAATCCCGCGGTCTTGCAGGACATCAAGACCCTCCGTCTGCCCGGCTTCGAGAGAAAGGATGCACAATGAAGCGAACTCCCCATCGATCGCGATGGTGTGGAAGTGCACCGAGAGCCGCAAAGCCGAATCCGTCCTCTGCACCACCGTCACCGCCCCGGTCTGAGCCAGCGCGATGCTTGACAGCCCATGCACCTCCTTGGCCCGCCGCCGATAGCTGCGCGACAGCTCCCGCACGAACGCGTTGAGCACGGCCGCACACAGCTCTCGGTCGTAGCCGAGCAAGTAGCGCAGCTGAAACGGTAGCGAGCACACCCAGTGGCGCAGCGGCACCTCCGGCAGCACTCGCTCTGTCAGGTGCAACGACGCATCGCTCATGCGTCTGCCGCAACAGCTCGGGCAGAAGCCTCGATGCTTGCAACTAAACGCTACCAGCAGGCTCTTGCCGCAGTCCTGGCAAACGAGCAAAGCGCAGCCGTGCTCGGGAAGTCCGCACCGCAAGTAGTCCTGCACCTCGTGCACGACGAAGCTCGGCAGCCCGCCTGCCTCTTCGGCTTGCTCCACGAACGCAGGCCAATGCGCGCTGAGCGTCCGGTGCAGCGTCGTGAGCTCGGGCCGCCTGCGAGCGTAACCGTCGGCGCGCGCGGGCGGCGCGCAGAGTTCTGCCGCGTGACCCATCCGGCCTGCGCAACGCAAGCCCCGCGCCGAGCGCTACGGGTCGTGGTTACGCAGACTTGGCCGGCGAAGCGCTGACGGATCGGCGGCGCGCTGTGCCGGCCGCCAGGCCGAGCGGCGATCAGCATACGCCCGCCGCCGCGGTGGGCGCTCTCGACGACGAGCAAGGGGATGCAGTACGGCTGCTGGCGACGCAGTTCGGCACGCCCACGGTGCAGCTGACAAACGCGCGCACACTGTCCAGCGTCACCGTGTCGCTCGCGTACGAGCGCTCGGCCATCCCGCACGCGCTGGCTGCCACGGGCTTCGTGATCGCCACCGAGGAGCAAACCCACGGGGCGCGAGCCTGCGCGTTCGTCAGCTCGAAGTTCGCGGAGCGCGCGCCGCACGACAAGGTGCTACTGCGTGTGTTCTTCCGACCTTCGGAGTCCGACATTCGACTGACGAGCGACGCCACGTACGTCGAGCGCTCGAGCGCGTGGATCACGCGCGTGCTCGGGGCCCACGCGCCACCGCTCCTGACCTGGGTCTCGCGCTGGGCGGACGCGCTGCCGATCGTCGACGAAGCGCAACAGACGCAGGTCCGAGCGCTGGAGTCGGCGCTTGCGGGCAGCGGCATCGCGCTCACGGGCTCGGCATTTCACGGCGCGGGTAGCGACGCGGCCGTGCGCTCGGCGGTCGGCGTGGAGAAACGTCTGTAGCCCAGCGCACGAAGCCCGTGCGATAGTGCGCGCGGGCGCGGGCGCGGGCCACGGAGTAACTCTGTTGAGCTCAACACGACGACTTGCCGTGCTCGCGCTGCTCTGCACGCTTGCTCCGCAGCGCGCCCACGCGCTCGACAAGCAAGCCAGCGCGCACGGTGGCCAGCTCTCGGGCGCGGATTCGGGCTTCGCGATCTCGGGCAACGTGGCCGCGGGCGTCGCCGTGTTCAATCCCACGTACGCCGGCAGCTTCACCTGGTCCACGTGCATGCCGCGCGTGGTCAGGAAGACGTTGCTCGGCTTGAGGTCACGATGCACGACACCAACCGCGTGTACGGCCGCTAGAGCATCCGCGAGCTCCACTCCGATGCGCACTACGAAAGCAGTCGCGAGCCGCCGCCAGGGGGAGGGTAGCTGGTAGCTGCGGGGCTGGGGCACTGGCAGACGGGGCACAGCGTTTATCCGGCCTACCGTCCGCGCGTCAGGGGACCACCTTATGCCGGTGCTTGACAGGCTTCGGCTGCAATTGCTAAGTCGCCAACCGCGAATTGGGGGGACGGCGGTGCGACGCAGTGCCACGTATACCCTCGACGAAACATTGAGGGCGAACTATGTGCGGCCTCGTTGGGGTGTATTCACGCAAGGGCCAAGTCTCCGGTGTCGGCATCGAGCGTGCCGTGCGAGCGCTGCACCACCGAGGACCTGATGGCAGCGGACGCTGGCTTTCGCAGGACGGGCATGTCGGGCTTGGGCATGCGCGCCTGAGCATCATCGATCTCGAAACCGGCTCGCAGCCCATCGCCAATGAAGACGGCAGCATTCACATTGTCGTGAACGGCGAGTTCTACGACCACGATCGCATCCGCCGAGAGCTCCAAACCGCTGGACACAGGTTTCGCACGTCCTCCGATAGCGAGATCGCCCTGCACTTGTACGAGGACCTTGGCATGCAGTGCATGCAACATCTGCGCGGCGAGTTTGCCTTCGTGCTGTGGGACGACCGCAAC